>CALBSU010000688.1 GCA_937967285.1 uncultured Acidobacteriota bacterium | reverse complement strand
AGTTGGCAAATGTGCGATGGTAAATAACCAGAACAGTCATTTAAAACTGGAAACCGGCAACTGGAAACTTTATTCACGCCATCAACTTCTCAATGACATTACCTCCAAAATCCGTCAGCCTCTCGTTGCGACCGTTATGAAGGTAGGTCAGCTTCATCTGGTCGAGGCCGAGGAGGTGGAGCATGGAGGCGTGAATATCGCGCGGATGGTAGCGTTCACCTACGGTGCGATAACCTATCTCATCGGTCTGGCCGATGACCTGGCCGCCTTTGACGCCTCCTCCGGCCATCCACATCGTAAATCCGAGCGGGTTATGGTCGCGGCCCTTGCCGTTTTCAGAGACTGCGGTGCGGCCGAACTCCGAACCCCAGACGACGAGAGTCGAATCGAGCATTCCCCTGCCCTTGAGGTCCTTGAGCAGGCCGGCGATGGGTTTGTCGGTAAAACGACACATCTTTTCGTGGTTGGTGACCATGTTGTCGTGGGCGTCCCACTGGATGCTGACGGGACCGCCTCCGGAGAAGAGCAGGATGAAGCGGACGCCGCGTTCGACGAGGCGGCGCGCGAGCAGGCAGCGCGTGCCGAATTCGGCGGTCTGCGGATCGTCGAGACCGTAGAGGCGGCGCGTCTCTTTGCTTTCTCGGGTCAGATCGACTGCTTCGGGGGCGTGCTGCTGCATCCTGTAGGCCAGTTCGTAAGAGGAGATACGTGCTGAAAGCTCGCTGTCCTCGGTCCCCATGCCGATCCGGTTCATGCGGCCGAGGTAATCGAGCAGGCGCCGCTGCTGATTGTCTCCGATTTCGGCCGGCGGAGCCAGGTGCAGGATCGGGGTCGAGCCGTTGCGCAACTGTGTGCCCTGGTAGACGGCGGGCAGGTATCCGGCGCCCCACATCGGAGCGCCGCCCTCGGGCAGACCCTCGGGTTGAGTCATGACGCAGTAAGCGGGCAGGTTCTCGCTCTCGCTGCCGAGACCGTAGGTGACCCAGCTTCCGAGGCTCGGGTGTGCGGCCAGAACGCGGCCGCTCATCATCTGATACATCGCCGGCGCGTGGACGAAGCTGTCGGTGTAGCAGGACCGGATGACGGCCATATCATCCACACAGGTGGCGATGTGCGGGAAGAGGTCCGACACCTCGATGCCCGACTGGCCGTACTTTTTAAACTTCCACGCGCTGCCGAGCAGCGGAGTGCCGGGTTTGACGAACTGGCTCTTGATCTCGCCGAAGCTGGGCGGGAGCTGCTGTCCGTGCAGGCGGTCGAGATCCGGCTTCGGGTCGAAGGTCTCCATCTGGCTTGGACCGCCGACCATGAAGAGGAAGATGACGGCCTTCGCCTTCGGCTTGAAGTGCGGCGCTTTGGGCGCCAAAGGATTGGCCACAGGCTTGTCGCCCGCCTGTGCGTCGCGAGCCATGAGGTACGAGAGCGCCAGTCCGCCGAAACCGTTGCCGGCGCGCGCCAGGAATTCTCGTCTGTCGAATGCTGCGGGTATGTAATCTCGTTTCATGCCGTTATCTCAAATAGATGAATTCATTCAGATTCATGGTCGCCAGGCAGAGATCGACCCAGGCGGCAGCCCTCTCGGCTTTCACGCCCTCGATTGCTGCAACCTTCTCGCCTCGGGCGATCCGTTCCCGGATGACGGCAGCCTGCGAGACCAGGAAGTCCTGCGTCAGGCGGAGCTCCTGCGGGCTCGGGCGACGTCCGAGGGCCAGTTCGTAGAGCCGAATGATGCGGAGCCTGTCGCTGTCGGGAAGTTCGCGGAAGAGTCGCGATGCAAGAGCGCGGCTCTGGTCGAACATAAACGGGCTGTTGATCATTGTCAGGGCCTGCAGCGCGTGGACGCTGACGCTGCGAGCGCCGCAGGAGCTCATCAGGTCGGGCGTATCGAAGGCGACCAGCATCGGCAGTTTGACGTTGCGCTTGCGCAGCAGATAGAGGCTGCGGCGCGCGTGCTGGCGCGGATCGGGATGCACCGGCCACAGATTGTCCGCTTCGTATTCGGTGAAGATCGTATCGTAGACCTCGGGTTCGAGCGGGACTCGAATCGGCGGGCCTCCGATCTGCTCGGTCAGCAGGCCCGTAACGGCCAGCACGGAATCGCGAATCGCCTCGGCATCAAGCCTCTGCCGGTTCATTCGCCAGAACAGTTTGTTCTCGGGATCGATCCTGGATCTGGCCGGATCGTCGGCGGAGGATTGCCGGTACGTGTCTGAGAGCACCATCAGACGGTGCATGTGCTTGAGGCTCCAGCCGTTCTCGACGAACTCGACGGCCAGCCAGTCGAGCAGCTCGGGATGCGTCGGAGGCTGCCCGTTCTTGCCGAAGTCATTGGGCGTGGCGACGATGCCCCTGCCGAAGTGATGATGCCAGAGGCGATTGACCATAACGCGCGCGGTCAGCGGATGATCGGGCCGCGTCAGCCATCGCGCCAGCGCCAGACGGCGGCCGGTCGATTTGAAGGTCTCGCCACTTTCAAGAGGCACCGCGACGGGTGAGACCTCTGCCGCCGGCGGAGCGTCCTTCGGCAGCAGGACGGTCAGGAATCGCGGCGGGACTTCAGCCCCGAGGCGATGCGGATCCCCGCCCTTGAGCAGGTGCATCGCGGGAACGGGCGTGACGATATCTGAAACAGCCAGCGCCTTCGGCAACGGCTCGGGCTCGAACAGGTTGATCCGGTGCATCTGCTGCCGGAGAGCGGCGCGCTTCGCCTTGTCCTCGGGATTGATCGCGGCCAGCACCTCGTCCCAGCTCGGGTTGATCATCCGCAGAGCGTCCTTCACCAGTCGCTTCTCATCCTCTGTGCGCTGCTTTTCGTCTTTGGCGAGCGCCCTGATGTATTCGGGTTCGAGTTTGGCGCGCTTCTCGAGTTTGAGCTTCTCCTTGTACGGTTTCTCGATCGCGTCGATCTGATCGGTGATCGGTTTGAGTTTCGCCTTGTGAGCGTCCATCGCGGCCTTGTGAGCGGCTTCCTGCTCTTTGGTCGGCTTCTTGTAATCGGTATTGTCCGATGCGGCGAAGAAGGCCTGCATGCGGTAGTAATCGGCCTGCAGGATCGGATCGAACTTGTGATCATGGCATCGGGCGCATCCGATGGTCAGGCCCATGATGCCGTTACTGATTCCGAACATGATCTCCGTCAGATACTCCTGGCGATTGACGGCCAGATCCTGATTGCCCGCCACGACATGCTGCGGGCCGGCGCGCAGGAAGCCGGTCGCCACGCGCATCTCGAAATCGTCGGGCGCGATCTCGTCTCCGGCGAGCTGTTCGAGGATGAAGCGGTCGTACGGCTTGTCCGCGGCGATCGATCTGATGACGTAATCGCGGTAACGCCAGGCCTGTTCGCGGTCCTGATCGAGTTCGAAGCCGTTGGTCTCGGCGAAGCGGACGACATCCAGCCAATGCTGAGCCCAGCGTTCGGCATAGCGCGGAGAGGCCAGCAGCCGCTCGACCACCTTCTCCCATGCATCGGGCGAATTGTCTGCCAGAAACGCGCGCGTCTCCTCCGGCGTCGGAGGCAGGCCGGTCAGATCGAACGTCACGCGGCGCAGCAGAGTCCGCCTGTCGGCCGGCGCTGATGCCGTCAGCCCCTTCGCTTTCAGATCGCGCAGGATGAAGGCATCGATCGGACTGGATGCGCCGACTTTCGGGACCACCGGCCTGACGGGTTTTCGAAATGCCCAGTAGTTGCGCATCTCGTCGGTGATCGGCTTTCCGGGCGGCAGAGCCTCAGCCGGCTTGAGAGCGATGTCGGCGGGCCACTCTGCGCCGGCGTCGATCCATTTTCCGATCAACTCAATCTGATCGTCGGTCATCTCGCCGCCGAGAGGCATGCGCGGGCTCTCTTTGCCCGTCAGGTAACGGAAGAGGAGGCTCTTCTCCCGGTCGCCGGGGACGATTGCAGGACCACGGGAGCCGCCGGCCATCAGGCCGTCGCGCGTCCGCAGATCCAGGCCGGACATCTTGTCTCCGCCATGGCATTGCAGACACTGAGACTGAATGACGGCGAGAGCCTTCTTATTGAGATCTCCCTGGAATGCGCCCGTCCGGCCGGCGATCAGAAAGGTCCCGGCCGTAATCAATAATGCGAGTTTGAGTACACGTCTGTTGAGCATGATCGAATATTGAAAAGGTAGATGTCGCTACCCGCGTTTACGGGATGTCGATGATAATAGATTACCGGAATAATATCGGCAAACCGGTGTGCACTCCGGTGCGCACGCTCCAAGCGTGCGAGATAATGAAAATCATCGCACGCCGGGGGCGTGCGCACCGGCGGTCGCACCGAAGCTGACGCTGACACGATTTGAGATCTCCCCATCGACGCTCAGAATTATTTCGACTTCGCCCCTGCCGGCCAGTGCCGAGTCGAGCAGGATATTGCACTGATCCAGACCGACCAGCCCCGGAGTCGGCCCGGCATAGATGACCGGAAGATCGATCCCGCCTATGGTTGCCCGCACATTGGCCAGACCGCCGTTCGAGCGCCAGCCGGTGCCGAAAAGGATGAGAGAAGCGACTTCTCCTCCCTGACGAAGCTCGATTGGGAGCGGGATGAAGCGGTTCGAGTTCTGATCGTAGACCGAGACGGGCTCGTAGCTCTCCTGCCCGTCAGGGGCGCGTCTGAAGAGGACGGCCGCGGCGACGCCTGAGCCGGTCGAGTTGGCCGTGAAGAGCCCGGGCGCAACGGATGAGATCCCGACCGTTCCGGTCGAAATTCGTCCTTCATTATTAATTACCGTCATCTCTGCGATGCCGTTGGATGTTCCTGCGGGAATCTGAAAGTTGATCTGACCCGGCGAGGCGAAGAAGAGAGGCGAGAGCCGCTCAACCCCGAGGTTGTCACGGATCCTGATCGAGGTCCCGGCAAGAGCGACAGGCAGAGGCAGACCGGCGGCAGCCTCGAGATCGGTCGCCAGATTCGGTCCGAACGCCGCAGCTATCGATTCAGGAGCGAGCATCGATGAATAACTCGCCGCCGAAACGGCGACCGCAGATCCGAGCGATGCTGATGCAATCGTTCGCCGGATGCGATTGTTCGAGGTATCGCTGATGAAGAGGTTTCCGGCCGCGTCGATGGCCAGCCCTGTCGGAAACGCCAGTTCGGCTGCCTGCGGATCGCTGCCGTCCCCGGAAAAGCCCTGAGCGCCGATTCCCGCAACGGTCGTGATCAGACCGGTCTGACGGTCGATGCACCTGACGCGATGGTTTCCGCGATCGGTGAAACAGACGTTGCCTGCCGGATCCGCGGCGATGCCGGTCGGGAAGCCGACGCTGATCTCGGCCTCGATCGCCGGAATCCCGTCGCCGCTGAAGCCTGCACGGCCCGTACCGGCAACGGTTTCGATGATCCCGGTGGCTGCGGCGACTCTTCTGATCCGCTGGTTTCCCTGATCTGCGATGAAGAGGTTGCCCTGCGCGTCGAAGGCGAGGCCCGAAGGCAGCCACAGTTCCGCGGCGATCGCCGGGCCGCCGTCGCCGCTGAATCCGACGGTTCCGAGTCCGGCGAAGGTCGTGATGACGCCGGATGCCGCATTGACTCGGCGGATGCGGTGATTCGAGCGATCCGCAATGTAGATGTTGCCGTTATCGTCGACGGCGACCGCGGCGGGCGAGCGCAACTGGGCGGCAATTGCCGGGCCGTCATCGCCGCCGTAGCCGCCGAAGCCCTCGCCCGAACCTGCGACGGTCGTGACGATGCCGTTCGGATCGATCCGTCGCACGCGGTGAGTATTTGCATCGGCGATGAAGACATTGCCTGACTTGTCGATCGCGATCCCCACGGGAGCGTTCATCGTGGACGAAACCGCAGGTCCGCCGTCGCCGCTCGACCCGAGGTCGCCGGTTCCGGCGAACCGCTCGATCATCCCGTCGGACGTGACTCTGCGAACTCTGCGATTGTTGCCGTCGACGAAGACGACATTGCCCGACTTGTCGACGGCGATTCCGACCGGAGCCCACAGCCGAGCAGTCGAAGCACGCCCGCCGTCGCCCGACGATCCGCTCGCACCCGTTCCGGCCAGCGTGACGATCGATGTCACCGGAGAGTGATCGACAACGATAACGGCCGAGCCTGAATTACCGGCCGCGTCCCAGGCCGTCACTGTGACGGTATTCCTGCCTTTCTGCAGCGGGATACCGGCGGCTGTCCAGGCGCCTGTCCCGGCGGCAGCCCCGGATTTCCCTCGATCGGTAGACCATGCGACCAGCACGACATTCCCGTCATCGGCGGCCGTCCCGTTCAGCGTCAGCGGATTGGCCCCGTTCGCTGCCGGAATCTGAATAGCCACCGACGGC
>CALBSU010000686.1 GCA_937967285.1 uncultured Acidobacteriota bacterium | reverse complement strand
TAGCGGCCAGTCTTTCATATAAGGGAAGCTCGCACCGGCATTGTTCCGGAATTGCCAAAAATCGCCCTTCCGCTCGAGCACGGTCGGGACCCTGACGTTTCTGACGGTATTTGGCGACGTGCGCGGTGTCCATTCCTGATTCCAGAAGAAAAACAGTTTCTTCTTTTCAGTATTGAAAATTCCGGGGATGTAGATCGGGCCCCCGATCGTGTAGCCCTTGTCCGTCTGGTCGGAGATGGGACGGGACCGATTGTTCCTGTTGTTGTCGAAGGTGTTGGCGTTCAACCCGGTGTGGCGCCTGTAGTAGTAGGCGGAGCCGTGGAATTGCTGCGACCCGCTGCGGGTGACGGCGATGATCTGGGCGCCCGACGAGCGTCCGTATTCGGGCTGATAGGTCGATGTCAGTAATTTGAATTCGCCGATCGAATCGAGCGGTACTCTGGAGTTCGATCCGTTGTTCCCGACGTCCAGACTGGTAATTCCGTCGATCTGAACGTTGTTGGAATTCCTTCTGACGCCATTGATGCTCAGGTCGGTGACGCTGTTGCTTGTTCCGTCGGAAGTCGTAGCCACAACGCCCGGGGCCAGGGTTGCCAGGTTGATGAAACTACGGCTTTTAATTCCGGTGTTCCTGATCACTTCACCCTGGACGGCAAAGGACCGTTCGCCGCTCTCGGCCTGAATGAGAGTGGCCTCGCCGGTGATCGTGACAGTCTCACCGACGATGCCCACTTCGAGGGCCAGATTTCCCAAGTTCAGTTTGTCGTTGGAGATCAGCACGATTCCCGTCAATTCGAGCTTTTTGAATGCGGCGGCTTCAATCCTGATGGAATAGGTGCCTGGTGCAACCTGTGGAAATACGAACCGGCCTTCCTGGTCCGTGGTGGCCGTCAGGATAAACCCCTTGCTCTTCTCAGTGGCGGTCACTGTGGCATTGGCAACGGCAGCTTGTTGCAGGTCAAAGACTGTTCCTGAAATCGAGCCGCTGGTGGTTTGGGCGACGCCGGTCCCGGCGCATACGACTATCAGCAGAAGAAAAAAAATCTTGGCTCTCATAAACTTCCTTCCCGTATTCTGGTAAAATCGGTGCCGTAAGTTGAAGACAAGCCGGACTTAAACGCGGATTTCAAAATCCGGAGTCTTCAAAAATTAAGCCCGTAGTAGCGGAGGGCAGGACCCTCGACCAAAGGAAATCACCCAGCGTAAGCTCGCCTCAGGGGGCTTGACCCGCATCCTGGGGAATATGCGCCTGCGCGCGCCAAGTCTTGTTTATTCAATAATTCGCATGAACTCGGCGCATTCACGGGACGCTATATCCCGGGCAATGATGCTATGGATCAAACGCATGCCTTCAAAAGGCGATGTTTCTCGTTTTTGTCTGGATCAAATAGAGCACAATGACGGCAGGGGTGTCTTTGTCCAGTTTCGGTAAATATCCTGAAAAAAAGATCGCCAGTTTGAAAAAATTATGACGGCCATCCGGAGATAAATGGAAGTACAAGCTATAGAAGACTTTAAGCGCGACAAGGTCGGCAAAGTCTACGAATTTGGCCCCTACGTCGCAGATGTGGCGAAAGCTGTTCTGATGCGAAACGGGGAGATAGTGCCTGTCGGATTGAAAGCCTTTGAGGTTTTGCTGTCGTTGATAGAGCATCGCGGGGAAGTGGTCAGGAAGGACGAGCTTTTGAGTGAGGTCTGGCCTAATACGGTGGTCGAGGAGAACAATCTGGCGAGGACCATTTCCGCACTGAGAAAAGCGCTTGATGATCATCTGGATGCTCCGCAGTATATAGCGACGATACCCGGACGGGGGTATCGGTTCGTTTCTCCGGTCAGAGAGATCGCGAAATCGGGCGGTGGGGTCAGGGGGATTCACGATCTGAATGGGGTTCTGGGCGAGCCGGGCGCGGGCGAGTCGGTTCAGGGGCGGGAGGTTGAAACACTCGCCCGAAGGCTGCGTAATTACAAGCTGATGACGGCGGTCGTGGTTGTCGCAATAATTGTCGGAACGGCTGTCCTGATGATGATCCAGCAGATGCGGCAACCGGAGGGCGCATCCGTGCCGCGCAAGCTCTGGCAGTTGACATTCGATACCGGGCTTGAGATCGAGCCGACGTGGTCTCCGGACGGGCGGTTGATAGCATACAGTTCCGATCGTTCGGGCAATTTCGACATTTGGGTGCAGCCTGTTGGTGAAGGCAATGCCATCCAGGTGACAACCTCACCGTCGCATGACTGGCAATCCGACTGGTCGCCGGAAGGCAACCGGCTGGTCTTCAGATCGGAGCGAGATGGCGGAGGACTGTATGTGGTTCCGGTGCTTGGCGGGAGTGAGCACAAGATCGCCTCGAGCGGATATTATCCCCGGTGGTCGCCGGACGGCACGCAGGTTCTATTTTACAGTTCGATTCTGCGCACGAACACTGCTGAGATTCCGAGACTCTACATCGTGGGGCTTGACGGAAAGCCTCCGCGAGAGGTCCTGACAGATTTTCTGAAGGAGTTCAGATCATTTCGTGTGGCCTGGCATCCGGATGGCAGGCGCCTGTCGATATGGGGGCATCACCTTCAGGATGGGAATGGATTCTGGACGATTCAGCTTGCTGACGGGAAGCCGGTCAAATCTGAGATCTCGTCATCGGTTTTGCAGCAGTTGAAGGATTCAGGCATCTGGTTTGTGGGTTTTCAGTGGGCTCCTGAAGGGGATGCGCTCTACTTCGAGGGGATCACCGCCAGTGTAAAGAGTTTGTGGAAGGTGACGGTCGATGCGGGAACTCTGCGCTGGGTGGATGGTCCGGAACGGCTGACTGCCGGGGCGGGGCTTGATTCGGATGTGGTGATCTCACGTAACGGCAGAAATCTGGCGTTCACTTCCAGGATAGAACAGACGCGCATCTGGTCATTTCCTTTTAACGCGACGGATGGAAAGATCCGCGATGATGGAAAACCGTTAACCTCGGCGGGAATGGATGCCTATTTCCCGGACCTGACGGCGGACGGGCAGAGGCTGGCGTATGTAACGAATCGTGCAGGGAAGCACGAACTGCGGGTCAGGTTGATTGCGGACGGAAGCGAGACTGTGCTG
This sequence comes from uncultured Acidobacteriota bacterium, assembly GCA_937967285.1. Taxonomy (GTDB): domain Bacteria; phylum Acidobacteriota; class Blastocatellia; order RBC074; family RBC074; genus JADJXM01. The sequence goes on along the minus strand of CALBSU010000686.1, from coordinate 1,572 downwards.
ATCAAGGATGATCTGTCTCGTTCATCGCCTCGCTGGTCGAGGGACGGAAAGTGGCTGGCGTACAGTCGCGAGAACAAGGCCAATTCGGTCGGCGCGCAGAATCGCTGGGACATAGCCTTCATTTCGGTTGACGGTGGAGAGGAGCAGGCGCTGACCGCACCTGGTCCGCTGGTATATCCGACCTGGGACTGGACCGCCGATGGGAGATGGATCCTGGCCGGTGTTTTGCGAACAACGCGTGAAACCCGTTTCATAGGCATGGCGCCGGTCTCATTGGCCCCGCACGCCGAGTCGCAGATCCGTGTCCTGACTTCGCACCCGGAGGAGAATCTCTATCAGGCCCGCTTGTCTCCGGATGCTCGCTGGATCAGTTTCTGCGCCGCCAGGAGGAATCAGGCCGGAATTTCGACGATCTATGTCATTCCTGCCGGAGGCGGGCAATGGGTTCGCATGACCGAAGGCCGTTATTTCGATGACAAGCCGCGCTGGTCACCTGACGGGAAGACAGTCTATTTCATCTCCAACCGAACAGGCTTTTTCAATGTCTGGGGTGTCCGTTTCGACCCGGCGACGGGAATCTCTGCAGGTGAGCCGTTCCGCATCACGAATTTTGACAGTCCGGGCCAGGTGATTCAGGAGGATGTGCGGACGATGGAGCTGGCTCTGACCACCAACCGCATGATTCTGCCGGTTACTGAACAGACCGGGAACATCTGGATTCTGGAGAATGTCGGTCGCTGACCCGGCGATTGACGGATATTTCCGGAGCAGGTGAAGATACCCATCCCCAATTACAGTTCGGGCGAACCATAGGGAAAAAATGGAGCAGACATTCTGTGAGCAGTTGATTGCGTCGGCCGAGGCGCGTCCCGGCAAGGTCGCGATGACCCGGCTCGGCAAGGCGGGGCCGGATACGACTACGTTCGGATCGATGCTCGGGCAGGTGCGGAGCATCGCCTGGCGGCTGGAGCGTGAGGGGATCGGCTTCGGCGACCGCGTGGCGTTGATGGGAGAGAACCATCCGCAGTGGGCGATGGTCTATCTGGGCCTGCTTTACCGCGGTGCGGTGGTGGTGCCGCTGGATCCGGCGGGGACGATGGAGACGCTCTCGACGTTCGTCGAGGATTCGGAGGCGCGTCGGGCGTTCGTCTCGTACGCATCGCTCGAGAAGTTCCGGGCGATCTGCGACCGGATCGGGAGGTCGATGCCGATCACGGCAATCGGAGTCGAGGATGCGACGACGGGGAACGGATACGAGAGGTATGACGCCTGGGCGAATCTGGAGGTCCCGGACGAGTTTGCGAAGGCGGCGCCGCCGGCGAAGTCCGGCGACATGGCCGTTCTGATCTACACTTCGGGGACGACGGGGATTCCCAAAGCCGTGCCGCTGACGCACGGGAACATCGCATCGGAGGCGAATCTGGTGCAGGAGGCGATGGGATTCACCGACCGGGAGGTGATTCTGAGTCTGCTGCCGATGTTTCACGCCTATTCGCAGATCGTCAATCTTTGGATCGCGACGCTGATCGGGGCGACGGTGGTCTACATCAGCGAGCTGACGAGCGAGGAGAT
>CALBSU010000685.1 GCA_937967285.1 uncultured Acidobacteriota bacterium | reverse complement strand
AATGTTGCTCATACACGAACATATCCCTCTTACGGTAGAGTGTATCGACGGGATGGATCAGCCTGTAATCGGTCAACGAGAGGACCGCCTCATCGACTACGATCAGAGTCACCTCACTGCCCGCCACCGGGCGCCCTTCGGCGTTCCTGACTGTAACCGCAACGGACGTACTGCCTCCCGGCTCCAGGTCCTTCACACGAGGCGTGGCCGTGACGGTGAGCTTCCGTCCGACCGGCGGGACAGCCAGATCTATCTGCCCGGTAGCGAAGGCCGGTCGCTGTGGCAGGTTTTCAAGCCGATTACCATCTTCATCGGTCCGCCAGGTTTCACCCACCAAATCGACCCTGACGATGATATTCGGAATATATTTTTCCTCGATCGGAATACGCAGCGTGTAGGAACCGGACTCGACTCTGAAACGCCCGGTGGTCACGATGCCTCCGCGTATCAGGGTCACCAGCCCCTCTGCCGGCGCGAATGGCGCCTGGACCAGAATTTCAGCGGTCTCCCCGCTGCGATATTCTTTCCTGTCCGGAATCAGCTCGATCTTCTCCTGAGCAGGAGAATGCGAAGTCTTGTAACTGCCCCCTCCCGAGACCCAGAGGGTCAACTCGCTCTGATTACACCTCTCCTGATCGTCCAGAATATCCGCGGTGATTCGATACCGGCCTCCGAGGTTCGCAGCAAACCGGCAGATAACAGGATCAGTCATCGATTTGACGACGCAGGTCTGAGGATCACTCTCGCGCTCACGCCATTGCTCCTTCTCGTACTTCCAATCGACTCGAACTGCGCGCATCCTGATCTCGCGATTTTGGACAGTTGTTCCGTCAAGATCCGTGACGATCGATTCGACGACCAGATCGCTGCCTCGCTCCACAAACAGTTTCCGGCTGCGCAATCCGACATAAAGATCCGCCGGATGAACGAGGAAGGCCGTCGAACCGGCCAGGTTCTGGCGGTTGACATCCTCGACTCTGCCCAGCACATAGACCATGCTCGGCCGCGGCGGATCGACCGAATCAAAATCTATTCGCAGCCGTTGCCTGCCGTCGGCATCCGTCCGTCCTTCGTGCTCCTCGGAATCGCCGCTCTCACTCGATTCCGACCACCAGGGTATCCACTTGCCGAAAGTGAAATCGCTCCGATTCGGCGGAGTGAAATTAGTGGGATCGGTATTGACCGTCCAGGCGACCTCGCTGTCGGGCAGAGCGCCGCCGGTGTAATACCCTGCCGCGAGAGCCACCTCTGCATGACCGCCGACGAAATACGGTCCCTCGCCGGCCGTCACCCTGACTTCGAACTCGGGCCGGCGAAATTCCTGAACCTGGAACCCATGCTCGTATTCGAGACCGCCCAGGCGCTCTTTGTCGCCGTCCGCGATCATCCGCAGAGTCACTCGACCCGGATTGACGGTTGCCGGCAGATTCAGCATCAGATCGAAACCGCCCAACGGAGACAGCAGCACTGTTCCCGATTTAATTTCATTTTCCTGCACGTCTTTCAGGACGAACTGCAATCGACGATCAATCCCCCTCGCCAGTCCGATGTCACCGAGCGGACTCGAATCCGACCGTCGAACCCAGCCCTTGATGCGGACATCCTCCCCGGGACGATAAATTCCGCGATCGTCGATCACGTGCCAGAGCAGCGAGTCTTTTCGCGGCCTCTGCTTCCAATTCCATCCGGGGTTAAGCGGGAGCCTCTCTGCCGTCAGGATCACCGTGTCCTGCCCTTTGCTCGCGACGATCACCCTGCCTTCATCTCCGGCAGGCAGATCAAACCTCACCGTGCCGTTGGAAGAACTCATAGCCGGCGCAGGAAGAAGCGATCCCCCGACCGGCGAATCCTTGATCATATCGATGCTCACGCCCTCGAGCGGTCGCCCGTCCTTCAGTGAATTCGCCCAGACGATCAGCGAATCCCTGTCGGAAAATGCGTCGAGCGCAATGCCCGTCGATTGAATCCATCTGACGATGAAGAGCGGACCGTAATAGGTCGTCACGTTGATCGTCGGTTCGACGATCAGCAGCGCATGGCCGAGGTCGTTTTTGAGCGCGGGCGCCAGATCGAGATGCGTCACCGTGATTTCGTCGGGTCGCGCGTCGACCTGAAACGTCTGATCGACAACCAGCCGACCGATCTCTGGAAACGGGGACGGTTCCTTTCGCTCCCTCAGTTTATCGGCCCGGGCGCGGAGCGCATCGGAGTAGGCCCCGAAATCGTCCGGTCCGACTGCATAAAGCCTGACCTTGAAGCTATCGTGATTGACGCTGTAGACGGGAATGCGCTTCCGCCCCGTCGGATCCAGCACCACCATCCCGTCTCGTCCCGGAACGTTGAGGCCCGGCTCCATTCCCGACGTCTCCAATGCCAGCTCGATATCCCGTCCCAGCTCCTGCCCGTGTATGTCTCTGATCCGACCGCTGATCGTGATTGCATATTTCGTCCGCGGCAGGGATTCCGCCCGAATATGGATGAACCCGTCGTACATTCGCGAAATCACGGTTTCAGGAATCGCCGGCCGGATTCGAATCAGGCCCTCATCGAAATCCTCTGCGATCGGGTTATTGAACTTCAGTCGCCAGAAATCGCCGGGGCCGCACTCACCGCCCTTCGGATTCCAGCCGCAATTGAAATCTACCAGCTCCAGCGGTGAATGTGTCTTGAAAGAGTAGAGCTGGGTCTCCGTTGTGCTCAGCGGCCCCTCGGCCGAAGGTAGCCCGGGAGCGATCTCGACCGTGAAGTTTGTGCCCGTCGGAAGCGCGGCATTTCCCGTCTGACGATCAAGCCGCAACGCGATCCAGCGCCCTGGCGACGCCGTTTTCACGACCTCAGCAATCACTTTATCAGCCTCGATCTCTTCCCCTGTCGCCTGTCTGATCGCCCATTCCCTTTCGCCCGATCTGAGTCGAATCCTGCTTGCCAGAGCCGCCGCATCGATCCGCTGATCGAACTCAAGGTAGAGCACCGGATCGCGCGTCACCGACTGGCCGTCGGGGAGCCCATTCACCAGTCTCGGCGGCGTTGTAACGAACTCCCAGCTCATCGCTTCTGACAGCTCATTACCCAGAACCGACTTGATTCCTGCCGGGACTTCGACACGGTATCTCGTAGCCATCGGAAACTGCCGATCCGGCTCGAAGATCAACGTCGTGGTCCCGATCCATCGCCACCTTCCCGACGGTTCCGGGGTCAGCCTGACCGGCACTTCGCCCGACAGGTAATCTCGCGACTCCGCCAGTTCGATCATCGGCTGAGAAAACGTGACGCTCAAAAACGGAGCGGCACCGATCTCCGGCGTATACCTGACGATACGTAACGGTTGCGACGTAAACGGCGCGGCATCCTGACGCTCAACCGGCGGGAAGGCCAGGATCTCGCCCGTCCGCGGAGGCGGAAGCGAACGGTCGCGCATAGAAAACGTGGCCCGATCTTCCGGATCCTGTCTCAACGGCCCGGCGCGCCGCAATAAACGTGCGACCTCATCCGCCGGCAGATCCTCGACCGGGCGGCGATCAGCTTTACGGCGTGGCAACTTACTCTCCTGCGCCTGCGCCTCGCTCAATCTGATTCTGAGACCGCTTTCCTGACCATTTGCGCTGATATAAAAAAAGTACGGGAGAATAAGCAGACATGTCAGAAATAGACATATGCCTGCCGTCCTGATCGCATGCTTCATACCCTGGACCTCGCGCATTAAACGCTCTTTCATTAACAATTCGGGCAGTTACGAGAGCCGGCTGTCATTGATTTGAACGATCAGACTTTTCAATTTTTGCGTTTGTTTGTGCTGAAATGAAAATTATGCGTCAGACCATTTGCCTTCATCCGCGCATCTTTCTGATACCCATGGATTGCAGGCGCGAGGCGA
>CALBSU010000684.1 GCA_937967285.1 uncultured Acidobacteriota bacterium | reverse complement strand
GTCCGGTTTGACGAGGGGAGAGGCGGCTAACGCCCCTCTCCTACTCTACCGATTAGAACTTCTTTGCTCCCTTTGCGTCCTTTGCGATTAGAACTTCTTTGCTCCCTCTGCGGCCTCTGCGATTCAAATTAATAAAGTGACAACATATGTTTTCACCTGATTACTCTTCCTGTCAGCTTTGAGCGACGCGGGCGAATTCAGGAGGCTGAATCCGGGGGCTGACGGGACATTAATCTTGTGTTTTCAACAGAATAATTTATTGACACATGCAACCAAGTCGCATAGACTGTCATCTGGTTGTCGAGCTCACCTCACACACTGGGCTGTGACGGCATCAGGTCAACCGGAGCTCTTCAGCGGGTTGAATCTTTATCAATACAGATCGATTCCTGCTGAAAGTTCTTTTAAAACAACCTGATCCTGAGAGTTGCACCGACCTTCCCCGTTCAATTGGTGCAGCGGCAGTCCGATGTGGAGCTGACGATCCCGATCCCAAGACATCCGCATGAATTCCCTGTTCAGGAGAGCAGGGAACTGACAAACCAAGATTAGTGCTCCGTGGCCAGAACAATGGTATGGCACTTGCAAGTCATCAGGATGACATTCTGCTCGCTGGATGAGCGAGAAAGCCCACAGGTTGTCATTGTGAATCCGTTAATTGACCGATAAGTCCGAGAGAGGCGATCAGGTCGATGATAAATAAAGATAAGGTAAACAAACAGAATTAAAGGAGTAGTCACGCAATGCAAACCTCACGCCGTTTCTCCTCACTTATGCTGATCCTGGCAGCGCTGATTTTGATTTCGTTGCCGGCGATGGCTGCGGACCCCGGCGTACCATATCCGGTAGATGGAGTGGTCAGCGATCAGAAAGCGGGCTCAGTTCTGATCTACAATGTCTACACTTCGAGTGCGACGAGTCCTGCGACCGAGAATGCGCGAATCAGCATCACCAACACCAACGCTTTCCAGTCGATCGCGGTGCATCTCTTCTTCGTTGACGGAGCTTCGTGCAGTCCGGCTGACAGCATACTCTGCCTGACGCCGAACCAGACGGCATCGTTCCTGACGTCGGACTTCGATCCGGGTACGATGGGCTATCTGATCGCTATGGCGATGGATTCGCAGGGCAAGCCGGTGGCGTTCAACTATCTGATCGGCGATGTCTACGTCAAGTTCGCGTCGGGTCACGAAGCGAACCTGGGCGCCGAGGCTCTGGCTGCCAACCAGCTGCCCGAGGTCGACAATTCGGTCGTCACGACGACGCTCGCCTTCAACGGCACGCAGTATGACCGGATGCCGGCAACGGTGGCCATCGACAACATCCCGAGCCGCGTCGACGGCAACGATACGATGGTTATTCTGAACAGGCCTTCGGGCAACATGGCCATCGGTGCTGACGGAATCGGATCGGTTGCCGGACTGCTGTACAACGACGCCGAGAACGCCTTCAGCTTCACCTTCAGGACGGTTCAGTGCCAGTACAAGTTCAGCTTCAGCAACACCGTGCCGCGCACCGTTCCGAGGTTCACGACGGTTGTTCCGAACGGTCGTTCGGGCTGGGCGAAGATGTTCACCTACACCGGTGCGCCTCTGCTCGGAGCCGTGATCAACTACAATCCGGCCGCGGCGGCGACTCCGACGGCCTTCAATCAGGGACACAACCTGCACAAGCTGACGCTGACCAGCTCGACGATGGAAGTTCCTGTCTTCCCGGCCAACTGCCTCTAAACGGCAGTCGGGAAGGACAAGTCAGAAAGCAAAAGGCCGATCGAATGATCGGCCTTTTTGCATGGACTCCATACGGTTCGATACTCCTACCCGGCGGCAGAGACGGCCTTGGCAGCGGCGTCCTGCATGCCGTTGGCGACGATGAAGTTGAGCCCCGACTCCCTGAGCACTCGCTGTCCCTCTTCGACGTTGGTGCCTTCGAGGCGGACGACGATCGGCCGGTCGACGCCGAGGTTGCGAGCGGCCTCGACGACTCCGCGGGCGACCATATCGCAGCGGACGATGCCGCCGAAGATGTTGATCAGGACCGCCTTGACGTTCTCGTCGGCGAGAAGAATCCTGAAGGCGTTCTCGACGCGCTCCTGGGAGGCGCCGCCGCCGACGTCGAGGAAGTTGGCGGGCTCTCCGCCGTTGAGCTTGATGATGTCCATGGTCGCCATCGCCAGTCCGGCGCCGTTGACCATGCAGGCGATGTTGCCGTCGAGTTTGATGTAGTTGAGATCGAACTTCGAGGCCTCGATCTCGAGCGGAGCTTCCTCGTTCAGATCGCGAAGCTCTGCGAACTCCTTGTGACGGAAGAGAGCGTTGTCGTCGAAGTTGACCTTGGCGTCGAGCGCGTAGAGTTCACCGTCCTCGGTCAGCAGGAACGGGTTGATCTCGACCAGCGAGGCATCGAGTTCGACGAAGGCGCGATAGAGCGCGAGCATGAACTTGGTCGCCTTGCCGATCAGTTCGGCCGGCAGGCCGAGCCCGAAGGCGAGCTGGCGGGCCTGGTAGGGCATCATCCCGATGCCCGGATCGATGTGCGCCTTGAGAATCTTCTCGGGCGTTTTTGCGGCGACCTCCTCGATGTCCATGCCTCCGGCGGCGGAGGCCATGAAGACGAGCTTCGATTCGGCTCGATCGAGCAGCATGCCGAGGTAGAACTCCTTTTTGATTTTGAGCCCTTCCTCGACCAGGAGCGTGTGGACGGTCCGGCCTTCGGGGCCGGTCTGATGTGTGACCAGGTTCATCCCGATCATCGACTTGGCGAAGTTGTGGACGTCCTCGAGTGTCCGTGCCAGCTTGACTCCTCCGCCCTTGCCCCGTCCGCCGGCGTGGATCTGCGCCTTGACGACGACCGGCAGCCCGAGCTGTTTTGCGGCGTCCTCGGCCTCGGCCACGCTCCGCGCGACGAAACCTCGCGGCACCTTGACGTCGAAACGACGCAGCAGCTCCTTGCCCTGATATTCATGAATCTTCATTGAATTGCCTCGTGGTATGGATTTTCTTCGGCCTCGAAGGCCGTTGATGACGAATCCAAAGTGTAAGAGTCAGAAGTACAAAACGCAAGTTGAGCCGTCGGGCGGCCCGAGTTTGATTTTTAAACGTCAACCAATTATTATGAAATTTGCCTCGGCGAGCAGCTGCGACATCCTGCCGGGCGACTTCGAACAGGTTCAACGGAATAAAATGATCGGGACCCGGAAAGATAACAAGACCAGTCAGGCGGCGCGCTCAGGGTGCGTGTTCGGCCTTCCGTCATATCCGTCCCGCATCAGCTCCGGTCGCGCTCCCCGCACAGGAAAATTCACCGCATGCACATCATCGTCGTATCATTCGTGGCGCCAGTGGTAGAGCGCGCGCAATCATCTCCCGACTCATAAAATTATCGTTTGTTTTCCGTATCAAGAAAGGCATTTCTCAACCGTTATGAAGATACTGATCAGTGACAATCTCTCGCAGAGCGGAATCGATCTGCTGAAGAGATATGAGCAGTTCGAGGTGGACGTGAAGGTCGGCCTCAAACCCGAAGAATTGAAGAAGATAATCGGCGAATACGACGGACTGATCGTCCGCAGCGAGACCAGGGTTACGGCGGAGATATTGAATGCCGCGGAGAAGCTGAAGGTGATCGGGCGCGCCGGGACGGGCGTCGACAACATCGACGTTCCGGTTGCCACGCAGCGCGGAATAGTCGTCATGAACGCGGCGGCCGGCAACAGCGTGACGACGGCCGAGCACACGATTTCGCTGATGATGTCGATGGCGCGCAAGATTCCGCAGGCGCACGGCAAGCTCAAAGCGGGCGTGTGGGACAAGAAGAGCTTCATGGGAACGGAGCTGGCGGGCAAGACGCTCGGCGTGATCGGTCTCGGCAACATCGGCAAGATCGTGGCCAGCCGCGCGATCGGCCTGGCGATGAAGGTGCTCGCTTTCGATCCGTTCATCACCCGCGAGGTTGCCGCCAAGGCGGGGATCGAGCTGGGAACTCTCGACGAGATCTTCCAGCGGGCGGATTTCATCACGGTTCACACGCCGCTGACGGAAGAGACGCGGGGGATCATCGGCGAGGCCGCCTTTGCGAAGATGAAGGATGGCGTGCGGATCATCAACTGCGCGCGCGGCGGTCTGGTCGATGAGGAAGCGCTCTACAATGCGATCAAATCGGGCAGGGTCAAGGGCGCGGCGCTCGACGTCTTCGTCAAGGAGCCGGTGCCGACCGATCATCCGCTGCTGACGCTGGACGAGGTTGTGGTGACGCCGCACCTCGGCGCTTCGACGAGCGAGGCCCAGGACTCGGTTGCGGTCACGATCGCCGAGCAGGTCGCCAATTTCCTTGCCAACGGCGCGATCGCCGGAGCGGTCAACATTCCGGCCGTCAGTCCGGAGGTGCTCGAAAACATCCGTCCATATCTGACGCTCGGCGCGAAGCTGGGCGGGTTTCTCTCGCAGTATTTCAACCAGCCGGTCGTCGAGGTCAGTATCCGGTACAGCGGCGAAGTGGCGGCCAGCGACGTGAGGCCGATCACGCAGGCGGTGCTGACCGGGCTGCTGAGCGGCGTCAGCGCGCGGGTCAATCAGGTCAACGCCTCGCTGATCGCCGAGGAGCGCGGATTGCGGGTGACCGAATCGAAGGATCTTTCGGCGCAGGACTTCGCCAGCCTGATCGAGGTTACGGTCAGGAACGACAAGGGCGAGAGTCGCGTTGCCGGGTCGATCTTCGGCAAGGCCGATCAGCGCATCGTCGGGATCGATTCATACCGCCTGGAAGCTCTGCCGGAAGGCCACATGCTGCTGATTCTGAATCACGACCAGCCGGGAGTGGTCGGCCGTGTCGGATCGTTCCTCGGCAGCCACAACGTCAACATCGCGCAGCTCTATCTGAGCCGCAACCGCGCCGGAGGAACGGCGCTCTCGGTCTATCAGGTCGACAGCGCGCTCGACACCGCCACGCTCAACCATCTGGCGGCGCTCGAGCACGTCCTGTCGGTCAAACAGATCAGACTGTAAGGAGCCCGGATGCTGGCCAAGCGAATCATCCCCTGCCTGGATGTCGATCGCGGACGTGTGGTCAAGGGCATGAGCTTCGTCAATCTGGTCGATGCCGGCGATCCGGTCGAGCAGGGAGCGCGGTATGATCGGGAAGGCGCCGACGAACTGGTCTTTCTCGATATCACCGCATCCTCGGACCGGCGCGAGATCGTCGCCGACATGGTCCGGCGGGTTGCCGACCGGGTCTTCATCCCGTTCACGGTCGGTGGCGGAATCCGGACGGTCGAGGACATCAGGGCGATCCTCAAGGCGGGCGCCGACAAGATCTCCGTCAACACGGCGGCGGTCGAGAACCCTTCGCTGATTCGCGATGGCGCTGAGAGGTTCGGCGCGCAGTGCATAGTCGTGGCGGTCGATGCCAAGCGCCGGCCGGGACCGGTTCCGGCCTGGGAGGTCTACCTGCACGGCGGGCGGACTCCGACGGGAATCGACGCCGTCGCGTGGGCGGCCGAAGCCGCCGGACTCGGCGCCGGCGAGATCCTGCTGACCAGCATGGATCAGGACGGCCAGAAGGACGGCTACGATCTCGAGCTGACCCGGGCGGTTGCGGATGCCGTCAACATACCCGTCATCGCTTCCGGCGGAGCCGGCACGCTGGAACACCTGTACGAGGCGTTGACCCGGGGGGGCGCAAGCGCCGTCCTGGCAGCCTCCATTTTTCACTTCGGCCAGTTCACGATCGGACAGGCCAAGCAGTACCTGCGGGAACGCGGAATCCTCATGCGGTGATCCCGTCCGCGACGCAGACTATTCACTGACTTCATACTTTTGCCCCGAATTGGAGAGATTCGGATGATTATGATGAATGGCTTAGCAGCACTGATGATCCTTTTCGGCATGTTCGGCGCCGGTCCTCACACAGCCGCGACGATCGTTTCGCAGTCCGAAGATGTCAGGTTCCAGGGAGGGCAGGGCGTCAGCCTGGCCGGTACCCTGCAGGTTCCGGCCTCGAAGGGCAAGCTGCCGGCGGTGCTGATCCTCGGAGATTTCGGCAATACCACCAGGGACGCGGTCAGTTACGGCAAGGCGAGTCACACGATCTACCGCGATCTCGCCGGCTATCTGACGGGCAAGGGGTTTGCAGTGCTGCGCTTCGACAAGCGCTGCGTCGGATCGAGCGCGTGCCAGAATGCCGAATCGTTCGAGGACTTCGTCGACGACGCGAGGGGCGCGGTCGCTTTCCTGCGGGGGCACGAGCGCGTCGATCCGTCGAGGATCTTCATGCTCGGGCACGGTGAGGGCGGCCTGATCGCGTCCAGCATCGCGGCGCACGACGAGAATGCCTTTGCCGGAGTGATCCTTGCCGGGACGGCCGGCCGGACGATCGGCAAGGTGCTCAAGGACCAGTTCACGCAGCAGATGACCGAGGAAGGCAAGTCACCGGCCGAGATCGACAAGTACATGGAGAAGTACGATCGGATCATCCGCGGCATGATCTCGGGTGCAACCAGCTTTCCGAACGAGAAACTCGATCCGGCGGTCACCTATGACGCGATTCTGCAGACGATGATCAAGAACTACGCCATCAACCGCGCGCTGCTGATCAATGATCCGCTGCAGATCGTCAACGGCATCCAGGCTCCGATCCTGATCATCCAGGGGCGGAAGGACCTGATGGTTGCGGTCAAGGACGCGGAGTACCTCGAAGAGGCTCTCAAACGGGCATATCATCCGGACCACAAGCTCCATCTGCTCGACAACCTGACGCATATGCTCAAGAACAATCCCGGAGAGCCGCGTCTGGCCTTCAATCAGGACGCATCGAAGCCGCTCGATCCGCAGGTGCTCGAGATCATCGGGGAGTGGATCACGAAGAGGAACCAGAACGTCCGGGGCGACAAGTAACAGATGAAACGGCGGATTCCATAATCGGATATGTCAGGGACAGTGATTCAAAATCTGAGATTCGATGAAAACGGGCTGATACCGGCGATCGTGCAGGACCATTCGACCGAGCAGGTTCTGACGGTCGCATACATGAACGCCGAGAGTCTCGCGCGCACTCTGCAGAGCGGCGAGACGTGGTTCTGGAGCCGATCGCGACAGGAGCTGTGGCACAAGGGAGCGACCTCCGGCCATACTCAGAAGGTCGTCGACATCCGGATGGACTGCGACGGCGACGCGCTGCTGGTCCGGGTCATTCCCAACGGGCCGGCCTGTCACACCGGCGAACAGACCTGCTTCTTCCGCAACGCCACCACCGAGACGAACGGTGCGGCTCGGCAGTCGTCACCCGTTTCGGTGGTCAACTTCGCCGCCCTCGAACTCGGTATCATTCTGCAGGATCTCTATCAGCTGATTCAGGAGCGGAAGGATCAGCGGCCCGAGAACTCATACACCACATACCTCTTCAACAGCGGTCTCGACAAGATACTCAAGAAGGTTGGGGAGGAGGCGGCCGAGACGATCATCGCCGCGAAGAACACGGGCGCCGCGGACGGACAGCGTCAGTTGACCTCTGAGATCAGCGATCTCCTCTACCACCTGATCGTGCTGATGGTAGACCGCGACGTCAGTTTGCAGGACATTCTCGGAGAGCTCGGTCAGCGGTCCGGCAAGCCATCTCATCCGAAGTATCAGTCAGGTTCATAACGAGGAAGAAAATGATCGAACGGCTCGATCACGTTGCCCTGCTCACTCGTGACGTCGATAGGACGTCGAAATTCTACTGCGACTGGGCGGGAATGAAGGTAATCCATCGCCGGCAGGATCCGGGATCGACTCACAGGGTTTCGTGGGTTCGGCTCGAGGGAGACGGCAACGGGCTGATCATCGTTCTGGTCGAGGTGGATGAAGAACGGGCCGGGGGGCGGATGGACCATTTCGGTTTTCACGTTACGGATCGGGCCGAGGTCGATTCAATAGCTGAGAGGGCCCGCGCGGCCGGCATTCTTGTTGACGAACCGACTTACGCCGGACCGGTCGTCGGGTATTTCTGCACGATCCGCGATCCTGACGGCAATATTCTCGAATTTTCCTGTGAGCAGTTGAAAGCATGAGCACAATCGCCCCATCCTCATACGAAGAGTTTCTGGCGCTGGCCGACCGGGGGACGGTCGTCCCGCTGGTCAAGACCGTGATGGCCGATCTGCTGACGCCGGTCTCGGCATATCTGCGAATCGAGCGGAGGTCCGCCAGGGCATTTCTGCTCGAATCGGTCGAGGGCGGAGAGAAGATCGCCCGTTACTCGTTTCTCGGGATCGAGCCGCATACTATTGTCCGCGCGAGAAATGCCGGGGATGCCGACGGAGAGGTCGAGATCGAGCGGGTCGGTCGCGGGACGGAGGTCAGGCGCCAGCCGATGCTTGACGTGCTGCGCGACCTGATGAGGCCGCATCGTCCTGTCAGCGTGCCCGGACTGCCGCCGTTCTCCTGCGGAGCGGTCGGATATTTCGGTTACGATGCCGTGAGGTGGTTCGAGCGACTGCCCGGGCGGGCGAAGGACGACCTCGGGATCGACACGGCGGTCGTCATGTTCTTCGCCAATCTGCTCGCCTTCGATCACGTCAGGAATCAGATTCACATCATCTCGAACGTCTTCACGGACGGCGAAACCGACGGCGACACGCTGCGCGACCGGTACATCGCGGCCTGTACAGAGATCGCACGGCTCGAGGCGGCGCTGGCCGCCCCGGTCGAGGTTCCGCCGGCCGCGCGGCGCGTCGAGCCGTTGCAGGTCGGCGTCAATATGACCCGCGAGCATTACACCGATTCGATCAACCGGATCAAGGAGTACATCCGGGCGGGCGACGCGTTTCAGGTCGTCTTCTCGCAGCGTTTCGAGACGGAGATCTCGACCGATCCCTTTCAGATCTATCGCGCGCTGCGTGTGGTCAATCCCTCGCCGTACATGTTCTTCCTCAAACTGGGGGGCGATCGGACTCTGCTCGGCGCATCGCCGGAGATGCTCGTCCGCTGCACCGGACGGCAGCTCGAATATCGGCCGATCGCCGGGACTTACAAGCGGGGCGCCGATGAGGCCGAGGACCGGCGACTGGCGGAGCTGCTGCTCGAGGACGAGAAGGAGCGTGCTGAACACGTCATGCTGGTCGATCTGGGCCGCAACGACCTCGGCCGAGTCGCTGAGTACGGCTCGGTCAGAGTTGCCGAACTGATGTTCGTCGAACGGTTTTCGCACGTCATGCATCTGGTCACTTCGCTCAAGGCGACGCTCCGCGAGGATCTCGACTGCTTCGATGCCCTGGCTGCCGTCTTTCCGGCCGGGACCGTCTCCGGCGCGCCCAAGGTTCGCGCCATGGAGATCATCGACGAACTGGAACCGACGCGGCGCGGCGCGTATTCAGGGTCGGTCATGTATTTCGACTACTCCGGCAACCTCGATTCGTGCATTGCGCTGAGGACGATGTTCGCCGAGGGGCGGAAGGCCTATGTCCAGGCCGGCGGCGGGATCGTCGCCGATTCGGT
>CALBSU010000683.1 GCA_937967285.1 uncultured Acidobacteriota bacterium | reverse complement strand
AGCGAAGTCGTTGTTATGAACCGCTTCTGGCTGATGTCCCAGATCAGAATCTTTTCCTTGTGCGGCAAGGCGATCAGCCTGTCGTCCGGCGAGAAGGCAGCGAAGGTATAAATGCCTGAGTCCGTCGCCCAGCTCATCGCGTTACTGCCGGTTTCGACATCCCAGATTCGAGCGGTGTAATCGTCGCCCGACGATATGAGATACCGGCCGTCCGCCGAGAAAGCGACATCCCAGACCTGTCCCAGGTGGCCCTTGTAGCGCCTGATTTCTTCATCGGAATCTAAATCCCAGAGCCTGACCGTGCGGTCGGCGCTGGCTGTCGCAATCATGTTGCCCGAGAGGGCAATGGATTTGATCTCACCCAGATGCGCCGGCAGAGATCTGATCAGTTCGAGGTTCGCCGCTTTGAGGACGAGGACCTGACGGTCCCTGCCGGCGGCGTACAGCAGACGACCGTCGCGAGAAAAAGCGAGGGACGAGATCAGGCTCCCATTTTCATAGCGCGCCCTGATCCGTCCCGAGCCGAGGTCCCAGAGCAGAATGTTCGGCCTGGCTGCATGAGCCGTCGCCATGGTTTTTCCGTCAGGAGACAACGCGATCCCGTGAACCCAGCTCGTTCGCCCGTCCAGGTTCGACTTTTCCCTGCCCGTCAGCAGATCCCGGAACCGGACCGTTCCGTCACGGCTGCCGGTCACGGCCGTCCTGCCGTCGGCAGTGAAGGCGACAGCGGTCACCCAGTTCGTGTGGCCGACCAACGTTAAGTACAGCTTGCCGGATGGAACGTCCCAGACCAGCGCGCGGCGGTCTCCTCCACCCGAGATCAGACGACGGCCGTCCGGCGAAAAGGCCAGATCGATGACGTGGCCTTTATGCCCCTTCAGAACAGCAACCTCTTTGCCGGTACCCAATTCGATCAGTTTGATCAGACCGTCGTCGGTCCCCATCGCCATCAGCCGGCCATCAGGCGAAGACGCCACCGCCCATACTTCCTTCGTATGATCGATCTTTCTGACCTCGCCGTTGTTGCGGCGAATGCCGTCGAAGTAGTGCCACTCGAATCCGCGCAGGTCCTCCTCGCCGGGGCGCGGCGTCGTCCGTTCGAGCAGGTCGTCCAACTGCGAAATGTTGGCCAGTCCCCATGCCTGGGCCGCCTGATGCATCTGTCCGGCATAAGCGAGGCGAAGGTTCTCGCTGGCGCTCGCCTCCGCGATCCGGGCCTGTCTCAGCGTTGAAAGGTAGCCTCCAAGAAGCGACATCACCAGAATCAGCGCCGCCAGCGCCGCCGAACGATTGCGTTGAACGAACTTGCCTGTCCGATAGAGCCAGGTGGCCTTTCGCGCCTGCACGCCCTTGCCTTCGAGATGCCGGCGTATCTCCTCCGCAAAAAGTTCGGCGCTCTGGTATCGCTCCGCGGGATCCTTCTGCAGCGCGGCCATGACGATGCTGTCGACATCGCCACGCAGGCGGTTGCGCAGCTTCTCGACCGTCCCTTCACGGACCGCGGCGATCGAATCGCCATCCTCGCCGGAAACGACGGCGCTCGGCAATGCCGGTTCCTCGCTCGTCACGATCCGCACGATCTCTTCCAGCGATCGGGTTTTGAAACTGTACGGCTGACGGCCGGTCAGCAGCCGGTAAAGCACCATGCCGAGGCAATAGACATCGCTCGCCGTCGTGATCTGGCCGCCGCGAACCTGTTCGGGACTCGCGAACTCAGGCGTCATCATCAGAGTCGCCGGGCCCTTCGAAGACACGCTGCCATCGGCATCGAGTATCTTGGCGATTCCGAAATCGAGCAGTTTGACCGCCCCGTCGGCGGTGACGAGGATATTCTCGGGTTTCAGGTCGCGGTGAACGACAAGATTCTGGTGAGCGTGCTGAACCGCCAGACAGACCGTGCGGAAGAGCTTCAAACGCTCGGTGATCGTCAGGTTCCGCTGATCGCAATAGTCTGTGATCGGGATTCCCTCGACATACTCCATGACCAGGTACGGCCAGCCCGATTCGGTCCTTCCCCCGTCCAGCAGTCGCGTAATATTCGGATGAATGAGCCGGGCGAGGATCTGCCGCTCCTGCCTGAACCGCGACATGACTTCATCGCTCACGTATACCGCCGAGATCAGCTTGATCGCCACATCCTGATCGTATTCCCCGTCGGCGCGTCTTGCACGGTAGACGATTCCCATCCCCCCGCGAGCGATCTGCGATTCCAGCCGGTAAGGTCCGAGCATGTTGCCCGACAGGTTGCCGTCCTTCACGTCCGGAAAGAGATCGACGATCGCGCTCAGCGGCGGAGCCTCGATATAACCGTCCGAACGATCATGCGATCCGAGCAGGGACATGACCTCCTCATACAGATCGCGATCCTCGCCACACGCCTGCCGGACGTAAGACTCTCTTTCGCCGGGCTGCCGGTCGAGCGCTCCATCGAAGATCCTGTCGATCAGCTGCCATCTATCGGGGGTCATCCATTACTCCGAAATCAGAACGGTATTGTGCGATGTGCGGCGATTATAAGGGTTTGCTGAGAGCCGGAGAAGGTTTTTCTCTTGTAACTGTTCAGCCCTTGAGAAAAACGGATCAGACGCCAAGCCGCCAAGATTGCCAAGATGGAATTAATGGCGGGATGGCTTATGTATCCACCATCCCGCCGTTCGAACATCGGTTAGATCCGGATCTTCATTGCCCGAATAAACCTTAGCTCTCTTGGCGTCTGATCCATTTTTCTCAAGCGCTGAGCAGTTACAAAGTTTTTCACTTTTGATGATACCGATT
>CALBSU010000682.1 GCA_937967285.1 uncultured Acidobacteriota bacterium | reverse complement strand
GTATTCGATGACTCCGGGAAGGATCGAGATCACGATGATCGCGAAGATGACGAGCGTGAAATTCCGCTTGATGACCGGAATGTTACCGAAGAGATAGCCCGCGCCGAGAAATCCCCCGATCCAGACCAGTCCTCCGACCACGTTGTAGAGCAGGAACTTCGAATAGGTCATCGCTCCGATCCCAGCCACGAACGGGGCGAACGTCCTGATGATCGGGACGAACCGGGCGATGATGATCGTCTTGCCTCCGTACTTTTCGTAGAACTCGTGCGTCCGCTCGAGGTGCTTCCGGTTGAGCCATTTCGAATTCGTTTTGACGAAGACCTTCGGACCGACCATGTGTCCGATCCAGTAATTGACCGTGTCGCCGAGGATCGCCGCGATGCTGAGCAGGATGAAGATGGTGTAGATGTTGAGTCCGCCCTTGGCCGAGAGCGCGCCGATGGCGAAGAGCAGCGAATCGCCCGGCAGGAACGGTGTCACAACCAGACCCGTCTCGCAGAAGATGATCAGGAAAAGTATGGCGTAGGTCCAGACGCCGTACTGCGTCACCAGATCGACGAGATACTTGTCGAGGTGGATGATGATGTCGATGAAATGCTTGATAAGTTCCATGCTTCTGATTTCTTTACAATGATCGTTGACAAAGGAACACGAAGATAACACAAAGCAAAAATTGGACGTATCACTTTGTGCTTCTTCGTGTTTCTTTTCGGATAATTTTTTACTTCTCCCAGGCGTATCTGCCGATCAGCCTGACGAACTGGCAGGCGCCGAAATCCTCTGTTTCGACGCCGTCTTCGGTCCGGGTGAGGCGAAGAAGGCGCTGCTCCCTGTCGGAGCCGACGGGTATGACGAGCCGGCCGCCGGGCGCGAGCTGATCGATCAGCGGCTGCGGAATATCCGGCGATCCGGCGGCGACCAGAATCCCCTGGAACGGGGCGAACTCCTTCCAGCCGAAAGTCCCGTCGAAACACCTGATCGTGGCGTTGCGGATGCCGAGATCGTTGATCGTCTTCTGTGAGTTGCGGGCGAGTTCCGGAATCCGTTCGAGGGCGTAAACCTGCCGGGCGACCTGCGAAAGGATCGCGGTCTGGTATCCGGACCCGGCTCCGATCTCGAGCGCCCGGTCTTGCCCGGTCAGTTCGAGGAGCTCGGTCTGGCGGGCGACAATGAAAGGCTGCGAGATGGTCTGCCCGAAATCGATCGGCAGCGCGTGATCGCCGTAGGCATTGCCGCGCAGCGCCTCGGGAACGAAGAGGTGGCGCGGGACGGCGCTCATGGCCGCGAGCACGCGCTCGTCAGCTATCCGGTAGTGCTTTCTCAATCGCTCGACCATCGCCTCGCGCTCGCGGGCGAAAGCGAGGGTGTCGTGAGACCTGTCAAGTCTGAGCGTCACAGCCTGTACCAGTCTCCGTTTCTGATCTCATCGAGAGTGCGATAGTCGGTCATGTCCGTCCTGAGCGGCGTGATCGAGACGAGGCCGTCGGCGATCGCCTCGAAATCGGACCCGGGATCCTGCTTCCAGGTGACCTCCTGTTCGCCGATCCAGTAATACTCCTTGCCTCGCGGATCGATTCCCTCAACGATCTTGACCCGCGCTATTTTGACGCCCTGATGAGTGAACCTGACGCCGCGGACCGGCCCGAGCGGGACGTTGACGTTGAGGATAGTCCCTTCGGGAATCCCTTCTTTCAGAACCCTTCCGGTCAGTTCGGCGGCGAATTCGGCGGCCGGGCCGAAATCCCCGTCGCGGGCGACAAGGCTGACCGCGATTCCGGGCAGCTTGAAGATCGACGCCTCGAGCGCCCCGGCCACGGTTCCGGAATATGTCACGTCATCGCCGAGGTTCGCTCCATGGTTGATCCCGGAAACGACGATATCCGGGCGAAAATCGAGGATCCGGGTCAGCGCCAGCGTCACGCAGTCGGTCGGCGTGCCGTCGACAGTGTAACGCCGTTCGGCTACCTTGCGGACGCGCAGAGGCCTGGTCAGCGTCAGCGAGTGGGCCGTAGCGCTCTGCTCCGAGGCCGGCGCAACCACTGTCACCTCGCCGACCGCTTCGAGCGCTTTCGAGAGCGCGGCAATTCCCTCCGAAAAATATCCGTCGTCGTTTGTAACAAGTATTCTGGCAGTCATATCACGTGGAAAATGTAACCGGGGCGCTCTGAAAGCGCCGACGCTTTAAACAGCATCTTCACTCATCCGGCGCCCCGATGGCAATAGCGCGATGAAATTGAGACAGAATCAGCGCGACAGGATATAATCTGCGCCCATATGAGCGGTCAGGAGCTGCAAAATCAGAAAACGGCGACTGAGACGGCGCGCATCAGACGGGTAGTTATCCAGGTACTGCTGCTGCTGGTGGCTACGATCGTCGTCGGCTGGCTGCTCTATGCCCTGCGAGCGATCCTCCTGCTGCTGGCTCTGACGGTCATCTTCTGCTATCTGGTCTATCCGCTCGTCGAGCTGATCGAGCGACCTTTTCGTCGCGGGGGCGGAAGATCGAGGATGCCGAGGACTCTCTCGCTTATTCTGGTCTACGCATTCCTGACGGGAGCGATCGTCTTTTCGATCGATCGGGCCGGGCCGGCGCTGACCGACCAGCTCAATGAACTGCTCGATAACCTGCCGGCTTACGCCAGGAAGTTCGACCAGTCGAAGAGATGGATCTTCTCGCTGCCCTCGCGCTACCGTCTGCCGCTGAGCTGGCGCCAGTCGGCGACCGACAGCCTGAACGACGCCTCGACTTCGGTGGTCGAATGGATCGAGGGCGTCGCCGCACGCACGCTCAGCCTGACGTGGTATCTGCCGTGGCTGGTGCTCATCCCGGCGCTCGGATTCTTTTTCCTGAAGGATGCACGGAAGATCAGCGAGCTGCTGCTCTCGTCATTTCCGGCGGCTGATATCAGAAATCGCGTCGGCCTATTCCTGAGCGATGTCAGCTCGACGCTGGCCGCCTACATCCGCGCGCAGGTGCTTGCCTGTCTGCTGGTCGGCCTGGTCGAAGGCGTCGGATTATGGCTGATGGGGATCTCGTATCCGCTGATCTTCGCCATCGGAGCCGGGGTCCTCGAATTCATACCGCTGATCGGCCCGCTCATCATCGGCGTGGCGGCGACGATGGTCGTCGGTTTTCATTCCTGGCAATCGGCGCTGCTGGTGGCTGCGTTTCTGCTCGTCTTCCGCATGCTGCACGATTATGTCATCTATCCGCGGCTGATGGGCGTCGGCATCCGCATGCACCCGATCCTCGTCATTCTGGCAGTGTTGTCCGGAGCCGAACTGGCGGGAGTGGTGGGCGTCTTCCTGAGCATCCCCGTCGTCGGCCTGCTGCTGGTCTGCTGGCGCCACTGGCGCGACCTGCGGATCGGTCGCGATTCGATCATTACTCCGGACGAGAAAGGTCTCCAGATCGATGGAACAACCTGAGGAGACACCGAAGAAATACCCGACCGACCGCGAATCGCTCGAACGCGACTGCGATCTCGAGTTCTTCGTCGCCGGCGGTCCCGGCGGCCAGCACCGCAACAAGGTCGAGACCGGAGTCCGCCTGACGCACCTGCCCACAGGCATCGTCGTCACGGCCACCGAACGCCGTTCTCAATCGGCCAACCGCGATGCGGCCTACGAACGCATGGCCGAAAAACTCGAAGCGCTGCAGGTAGTCCGCAAGCGGCGCCGTCCGACCAGGCCTTCGGCCGCCTCCAAAACCAGGCGCCTCGATAAGAAACGCATCGCCGGCGAGAGAAAACAGTCCCGGAGGAAGATCCTCCCGGATTAGCACCCGAGCGCGGACGTCCGCACTCCAAAGGATTTTGCTACAATCTCAGTGTATGGAATCTCTTCTGGGAAAAACCGAGGCTGAACTCCGCGACCTGGTCGTCGAGATGGGCGAGAATGCGTATCGCGGGCGGCAGCTTTACAGCAACATCTACGGCCGTCGGGCGCTCGATTTCGCCGAGATGTCGGATCTCGGAAAGGGTCTGCGCGAGCGACTGGGTTCGATCGCGCGCGTCACGGCGACGCGGATCGCCAGCGTCTTCAGGTCCCTGGACGGGACACGCCGCTACCTGCTCACGCTCGAGGACGGGCGTGAAGCCGAGGCGGTATTTATGCCCGAGGACCGACGCGACACGATCTGCATCAGTTGTCAGGTGGGCTGCGCCGTCGGCTGCCGGTTCTGCATGACCGCGAAGCTGGGCGTCAAACGGAATATGACCGCGGGTGAGATCATCTCCCAGGTGGCGATCGTCCTCAATGACGTATACGGCGCCGGCAGAAAGCCCGAGCACGGTACCAATCTGGTCTTTATGGGAATGGGCGAGGCCTTTCTCAACTACGACGAGGTGATGAAGTCGATCAGGATCATGGCCGACGAAAACGGGCTCGGGATCAGTCCGAAGCGGGTGACCGTTTCGACCTCCGGGATCATCCCGCGGATCCGCGATTTTGCGCTGGAGCCTGTGCGTCCGCGGCTGGCGATCTCACTGACGGCCACGACGGAGGAGCTGCGGACAGAGCTGATGCCTCTCAACAGCAAATACACACTCGCCGAGCTGATCAGGGCCTGCCGCGAATATCCGCTCGGCGAGCGCGAGCGGCTGACCTTCGAATACGTCATGCTCGAAGGCATCAACGATACGGACGATGATGCCCGCAGGCTCGTCAGGCTTCTCAACGGGATCAGGGCCAAGGTCAACCTGATTCCGCACAATCCCGCCCCGGAACTCCCTTACCGGGCCTCGTCGATTGAAAGGATCGAAGCGTTTCAGCAGATTCTGGTCTCGAAGGACCTCCCGGCATTCATCCGCCGTCCCCGGGGTCAGGACATCTCAGCCGCCTGCGGTCAACTGGCGGCGCGTCATCAGGCAATATGAACATTACGGATTACATAGTCATCGGCAGCGGCGTGGCGGGTCTGCGCGCCGCGGTGGAACTGGCGCGCTCAGGGCGCGTGGTCGTCCTGACCAAGGATCGTCTCGACGAATCGAATACGGAGTATGCCCAGGGCGGAGTCGCCGTTGCGCTGCCGGACGACGACGAGATCGCGCTCCACGTCGAGGACACGCTCAACGCCGGCGCAGGGCTCTGCGATGAGCGCGCGGTCAGGGTGCTGGTCGAGGAGGGGCCGCGATTCATCACCGAACTGATCGAATGGGGCGCCGAGTTCGATCGCCACGAAGGCGCTCTGGCGTTCACCCGCGAGGCGGCGCATTCACGCCGACGGATACTCCACGCGCGCGGAGATTCGACGGGCAGCGAGATCGTCCGGTCACTGCTGGCCCGCGCCCGCAGAGAACCGAACATCACCTTTCTTGCCCACGCCGCAACGCTCAGCCTGCTGGTCGAAGACGGGCGCTGTGTCGGCGTCGAATATATCGATCCGCACGAGAGCCTGCTTTGTCAGATGGGAGCCCGCGCCGTCGTGCTGGCCACGGGCGGCGCCGGACAGGTCTACGCCCAAACCACCAACCCCGATGTCGCAACCGGCGACGGCATGGCCATGGCCTATGCCGCCGGCGCCATGGTCTGCGACATGGAGTTCGTTCAGTTCCATCCGACGGTCCTTTCGGCGCCCGGCGCGCCCCGCTTCCTGCTCTCGGAAGCTCTGCGCGGCGAGGGCGGCCGGCTTCGCAACGAGGCCGGCGAAGCATTCATGAAGGACTACGACCAGCGCGAGGAGCTGGCGCCACGCGACGTCGTTTCACGGTCGATCGTGGCCGAGATGGTACGGACCGGCCGCAACTGGGTCTACCTCGACATGACCCACCTTGATCCCGAGTTTCTGAGGGGGCGTTTTCCCAAGATCAATCTGACCTGCCTGCGTTACGGTCTGGACATCACCAGGGACAGGATTCCGGTCAGCCCCGCCGCCCACTACATCATGGGCGGAGTGCGGACCGATTCCTCCGGCAGGACGACACTCAAGGGGCTCTACGCGGCGGGCGAGGTGACATGTACCGGAGTTCACGGCGCCAATCGACTGGCCAGCAATTCGCTGCTCGAGGGGCTGGTTTTCGGCGCGCGTGCCGGAAAGGCCGCGCTCGAAGATCCCAATCCGGTCGATCCGCAAGCGCTCACTCTGCGCGAGCCCTCGGACATCTACCCGACGGACTGGCTGATCGATCCTCAGACGCGCTATCGCGTTCAGGACCTGATGTGGCATAAGGCCGGGCTGATCAGAACCAGGGACGACATGACCTCGGCGCTCTCCGAACTGAATCAGCTCTCCGAAACCGCGCTCAACTCGCGGACACGCAATTTCGCCACTCTCGCCAGACTGATCACCGAGGCCGCGCTCTGGCGCGAGGAGAGCCGCGGAGGACATTTCCGCCAGGACTTCCCCGCCCGCGACGACCAGCACTGGCGCGTCCATTCCGCTCAGCAACTCGACCGGGCTATCAGCTCTGTCGTTTCGATTAGCGATTAATTTTTGGAGTGCGGCGGCCCGGCGCCGCTTTTACACCCTCCGGACTCCGCATATCGAATGAACCGGA
>CALBSU010000681.1 GCA_937967285.1 uncultured Acidobacteriota bacterium | reverse complement strand
TTCGACCAGTTCGCCGCCGAGCAGCATCGACAGGCCGACCAGCATCGGAGTCCAGATCGCGCAGGCGATCAGGAAGTAGAAGGCGAAGAGACGGAATGAGGTCTCGAGCGCCCCCGCGGCAAAGTATGAAGGCAGCCGGGTTCCGGGCAGAAACCGGCTCAGCAGAATGACCTTCGCTCCCTGACGATTGAACCATTCGGAACTTCTGTCCAGATCGCCGGCGCTGATCATCCATTTCAACGGCGGCGCTTTCAGTGCAGGTCGCCCGATCCATCTGCCCGCAAAATAGAGAAGCAGATCTCCGACGAATATGCCCGCAAAACAGCCGAGCGTCGCGAGAGCGAACGAGAGGCGCCCCTGAGAGGCCATGATTCCGGCGGCAATGCAGGTCAGATCCTCGCTGACGAGCGTCGCCGCTGCGAGCAGCAGCATCACGACCAGCGCAGTAATCCCGACAAATCGCGGCAGATCGGCCGGATCGAACGGCCGTCCGGCGGCCATCCGCCTCTCCGCGGTTGCATCTTCAAGACGCGGCGCCCGTCCCGACTCGACCCGATCCAAAAACGCGTCGATCGTCTCAGCGGGCATCGCCGGCTCGCGGAAGACCATGAAATGATCGGAGTCCGTCAGGACGAGCTCGCTCTGCGGCACGATGCGATGATGCTCGAGGGCCGCCTCGACCGGAACCAGAAAGTCTTTGCGCCCGTGAATGATCAGCATCGGACCGCGGTATCTTTCGAGGATCCCCCGCAGAGGCCGCTGGTCGGTATCGTAAAAATTCCTGGCGTAAGGTACGGAGATATCCGCCCGGGCAAATTCCGGCGAGAGCGGCAGGACAAGGTGCATTATCTTCAGCAGGACGAGCTGCAATCCGTGAATCGCATGATTGAGGCGATAGTCGCCGAGCAGCTCCATCTCCTGCACGCCGATCGCCGAGAACAGAACCACCGACTCTACCTTCCCGGGCGCCAGATCGCAGACGTTGAGAACGACCCCGCCTCCCATGCTGAAGCCGGCCAGATGAGCGCGTTCGATCCCCAGAGCATCCATCATCGAGACGACGTATCCGGCATGGGCCCTGATCGAATAGTCCGGCACATCGCGCGTCGAGCCGCCGAAGCCCGGAAGGTCGGGAGCAATCACCCTTCGGCGCCCGTTCAACAGCCCGACCATCCCGCTGAAATCTCCCGAGCTGCCGGGGCTGCCGTGAATGAGGATCAGCGGCACTCCCGTCTCGCGCTCAGGGAATCGCTCGTTAAGAGCTATCATTACGCGCCCCGACCCGCCCTCAGCCGGAACCTCGACGACGGGACGGTTCACCTGCACGGGCCGCGCGGCCAGCCTCCCGTAATGCGACCAGACGAGCAGAACCAGATAGATCGCCGCCAGCGTGGCTGCAAGCCGCCTGAGTCTCGACCATCTCCGCACGCTCACTCGCCCTTTCCGCTCATTCGAAGAACATCCTGCGCATGTGATCATCCATCTTTGCAGTGTCGAAGACGACCAGGTAGTCGATCGTTCCGAACCGGCGGTCGATGGCCGGCTCACCGCATACTTTCGCTCCGAAACGAAGGTAAGTCCGAAACAGCCGGGGCAACCGCACCTCTGTCGCCACCACCCCGCTGATACCATGCGGATAACAGGCCATCCCCGTCCGAGGACTCACTCTGATCGCGTCGTCGAGCAGCCCCTCGCGCTCGATCTGCGCCATGACCTGCCGGCCTTCCTCCGGATCAAGGCTCGTCAGCGAACAGCACCCGAAGAGATAACGTTTGGAATTGTGCGTGATGTAGGCGGCCAGCCCCTTCCACAACAGATAGAGGACCTGCGTGTTGCGATGCTCCCGGTCTATGCATGCCCGACCGAGCTCAACGGAGTCCGCCAGAACCTCAGCCGGCACCTCGCTCAGGTCGAACTCCTCCGCGGTATAGAGACCTGCTCCGTTTTCGGCCATCCGACTCGTCTGCATCCTGTAGGTGCCGACGATCGCCCCGCTTCGCACATCTTCAACCGCCAGATGATGACAGTATCGGTCGTACTCGTCACGGTCCAGACCCGTTTCGAAGGAGGACTCGAGCCCCTCGCCGAGCTCCAGGTTGAAGACCTCGAAACGCAGCCTGAGCACCCTCTCCAGATCGGCCGCATCCCTCAGAAACCTCAATCGGTAACGCCCGTCACTCACCGCCAGCTCGGGGATCCCTTCCACGCTTCGCGGATAGTCTTCCATCTTTTACGCCTCCCGGTTCAGGCGCATCCGTTGAATTGCAGTCTTCCCTACGAACGCAAGGCCTGATTTATATCATTAATAATGCCTCCCAACGTGCGATTTATTCCCCACTTGTGCGAATTTCCACAACCATCGGCGCATGACAGCTCGAAGGCGTCAAATACGGGACGCCGCCGCCATCCAACGCCACAACTCATTCTAATACAACATTTACGCCCCTCGACCAGGTTCCATGAGCGATTAAAAGTGAGGAATCGAAATGATTGCCCGGGTGAAAAATCCATCTGGAATGGCAGTTGCAAAATGGGAGAACCGAGGAGAAAAATTCCGCATTTTCCTCTGTTGCTGTTCTCTATGCCGATATCCATCAACGGGTGGATTTTGTCTTCATAGATAGGTCATCCGGGAGGGGTTACTGCTTGAACATGTACCTGACTTGGATTGCGATCCTCGCAAGCCTGTTGATGGGTATCGGCGCTGTTCTCATCTTCATCTACGCAGTCAAAAGAGATTACTTCAAGGATCTGGAAGAGACCAAGTATCAGGTCTTCTGGTCGGATGTCGAGGAGTTGATCGAATCATCCCGGGAGGAGCACCGCAATGGCGAAGACGCCCTTCGAAGGTAACGAAGAGCTGACGGAAGGAAGGATGACGCGCCGGAGCATGCTGGCGTGGCTGAGCAGCGTCGGGCTGTTCGGATCGGCGGTCATCAGCATGATCTCGAATCTGGTCTTCATCAAACCGCGCGCGACATATGGCCAGCCGAACAGGTTCAACATCGGCAAACCGGACGAGTTCCCTTCCGGGACGCGGATCGCGATGGAGGAGCATCGGATCTGCATCGTCAGGGACGGCGACAAAATGTGCGCGATATCCACCACCTGCACGCATCTCGGCTGCATAGTATCACCCTCTGAAACCGGTTTCGCCTGCCCCTGCCACGGCTCTCGCTTCGACCAGGACGGCAATGTCACGGGCGGACCGGCGCCCAAGCCTCTGCCCTGGTACAAGGTCTCTCTCGCGCCCAACGGCGAGATCGAGATCGACAAGGGGACGGAGATCGAAGCGGGATCATATTTCAATGTCTGATGTGGGTGAAAGTACAGACAGATTCAAAGGATAGACACACATGGCCAGAAAGAGCTTTATGAGCGTGTTTTCTGAGTTGCCGTCGAGGATCTGGAACTCGATCTTCAGAAACCCGCTCCCGCATTCGGACCTCGGGCGCGCACAGACCAGTTTCACCAATTTCTTTCTGCACATTCATCCGGTCAAGGTCCATCGGCACACGATCAAGCCGCTCTACACCATGGGGCTCGGGCTGATCACATTCTTCCTCTTCGTCATCCTGACCGTGACGGGGATCCTGCTGATGTTCTACTACGTCCCGTCGACGACGCAGGCATACGACAGGATGCTCGATCTGCGCGGCTCGGTGGCGTTCGGAACATTCCTCAGAAACATGCACCGGTGGGGAGCTCATTTCATGGTCGCGGCGGTGTTTCTGCACATGTGCCGCGTCTTCTTCACCGGGTCGTACAAACAGCCGCGGGAGTTCAACTGGGTGATCGGAGTGGCGCTCTTCCTGCTGACGCTCTTCTCGAGCTTCACGGGATATCTGCTGCCGTGGGACCAGCTGGCATTCTGGGCGATCACGGTCGGCGCATCGATCGCGGGCTACGCGCCGCTGATCGGCAACGATATCAAGTTCCTGCTGCTCGGCGACACGAACGTCGGCCAGGAAGCGCTGCTCCGGTTCTATGTCCTGCACATCGCCGTGCTGCCGCTGGTTTTGACGATGCTGGTGATGATCCATTTCTGGCGGATCCGCAAGGACGGCGGCCTGTCGAGGCCCGAGGAGTCCGAGACCGCGCCGGACGAGAGC
>CALBSU010000680.1 GCA_937967285.1 uncultured Acidobacteriota bacterium | reverse complement strand
GTGAAGAACGGTCTGGTGAGCGCGATCGCTGTCGATCAGCGGATAGCAGACATAAAGTTCGTCCTGGGCGCGCGTCAGAGCGACGTAAAAGAGCCGGCGCTCCTCCTCTTCGCCTTCCGGGTCGCGCAGGCTGCGCCCCGACGGGAAGCGGCCGTCGGCGGCCCAGATCAGAAAGACGATGCGCCATTCGAGCCCCTTGGCCTGATGCGTCGATGAGAGCACCAGGCGTTCGTCCTCGTCCGGCCCCGAGACAACATCCTCGCCGACGACGGCGCCCGGCGGAGAGAAGCGCTCGGTGCTGATCAGCGCCAGTTCGCCGAGAAATGCATCGGTCGAATCGAAGCGCACAGCGAAGGTGGCCAGTTGCCGCAGGTCCTCCTCGCGAGCGTCCGAGTTCTCGTAATTCGCCTGCAGGTATTCGTTGTATCCGCCGTCGAGCACCAGTTCGATCTGCCTGCCCGGCTGGTTGAGGTTCTCGGGCGCGGTCAGTCGGCCGATCAGTTCGGCGAATTCGCGCCAGCCGACGGCCGCTCCGCGCGAGATGCCCTGCAGGATCTCGTCGCTCCGTGCCAGCGCCAGCGGATCGGTGTGGCCCGCCAGCCGGTCCCACAGCCGCGCGGCCGTCGCATTGCCGATCTTCGGAATCAACCTGATGACGCGCTTCCACGCCAGCTCGTCGCGCGGATTGACGATCAGCCGCAGATACGAAGTCACGTCCTTGATGTGCGCCTGCTCGAAGAAGCGCACTCCCGAGCGTACGTCGTAGGGGATCCCGCGACGCGTCAGCTCGAGCTGCAGCTCCATGGCGTGAAAGTGAGACCTGTAGAGCACGGCCATATCGCCGAGCGAGACGCCCTCATCGCGCAGTTCGAGCACTCGCGATGCGATGAAGGCCGATTGCTGTTCGGCGTCGCGCGCGGGGATCAGCGCGGGCGGCAAATTCCTGCTCGGCCTCATCGCCTGCAGGTTCTTCGGAAACTGCCGCCGGTTGTGCGAGATCGAGGCGTTGGCCAGCATCAGTATCTCCGGCGTCGAACGGTAATTGGTCTCGAGCCGGAAGACCTGTGCGTCCGGATACCGCTCGTTGAACTGATAGATGTTGGCGAAGTTCGCTCCGCGCCAGCCGAAGATGCTCTGCGCGTCGTCGCCGACCACCATCAGATTGCGGTGCCGGGCCGCCACCAGATCGACGATGTCCGCCTGCAGAGTGTTCGTGTCCTGATACTCGTCGACCAGGACGTGATGAAACTGCTCCTGGTAGATCGCCGCGATCTCAGGCTTTTCGATCATCAACCGCTTCCAGTTGAGCAGCAGATCGTCGTAATCCATCGCGTTGCGGTCGAGCTTGCGCGACTGGTAGAGCTGATCGACCCGTCGAATCTGCGCCGTCAGCATCTCGAAGTGCGGGTACTTCGCGGCGATCAGTTGGTCGATCGGCGTATCGGTATTGGTCGCGTAGCTGAAAATATCGCGCAGGACCTCGCCTTTCGGAAACCGGCGCGCCCGCGTGTCGATTGCCGCCTCCTCGATGCACGCGTCGATGAAGTCCTTGACGTCCTCGGAATCGAGGATGCTGTAGTTGGCGGCATATCCCAGGCTCTCGGCGTGGCGGCGCAGCAGCCTGTTGGCCAGAGAATGAAACGTCCCGCCCCAGACGCGCCTGACATCGGCCTTGACCAGGGCATCGACGCGGCCCAGCATCTCGCGCGCGGCGCGGTTGGTGAAGGTCACCAGCATGATCCGCGAGGGGGAGATTCCGGCCTCGATCAGGCGAGCCACCCTGTAGGTCACAGTCCGCGTCTTGCCCGATCCCGCGCCGGCGATGACGAGGATCGGCCCGCCGCCCGCGCTGACCACCGCGTACTGCTCGGCGTTGAGCTCCTCGCGATAGTTGATCAGCGTCGGCTTCGGAGTATCCCTTTTGATGACGTAATTGCGCATCTCAACCTAATTTGATGATCGCCGAATGCAGAATCCGCGCGATCGGCCGCCCGCCTTCACCGAAGACTCCAAGGTCCAGCCGGATTATCTCGTGCCCCCGTTTCTCGAATGCCTCGACGACCTTTCCGCGCATCGACAGACCCTCGCCCGCGCGGGCCGGGTCGTACTGCTGCAGATCGCTCGCCGTGTGGATCCACGGGCCGAGCGCGACGTTCCGCATGATGATCTCGTTCGCTTTCGCGATCCACCACGATGGATGACAGGCGGCCCCGGGACCGCGGTAGATCGCTGAATCATCGACCATGTCCGGCAGGAAGGCGGTCTCCTGCTCGACCGGATCGAAAGAGAACTCGATCGAGCCGAAAATCTCGCCGGGGCTGACGGCCTCGATCGTCGCCGGCCTCGGAACTTCCGGCAGAGCTCGTTCAGGATATTCCGTTCCGTCGAGTTTCGGCAATTCGACGGGCAGCGATGCCCGGCCGACCGCGCAGAGTTCACCGCCGGGATTTCTCAGTTCGAGCGCGATCGCCGGCGGGTCCGTTGATTCGACCGTGCCGTCAACCGCCACAAGCTGCGCATCGTAGACCGGTTTGAGAAATTTCGCGCTCATCGATCCGCGCGCCAGCCAGTCACGCCCGAGCATCGTCACAACCGGCCGCGTCAGGTATCCGTAAACGGCGACGCCGGGCACCAGCGCGCCCGCAAAACCGTACCGCGCCGCGCCCTCGTCGCTGTGAATGCGGTTTGCGTGATCCGCGCCGTAGTTCTTCGATAAGACCTCGAACCGCGGCAAGTGTTCGCCGACTTCAGGAATCATGCTTTTTCGCCGGAACGTAGAAATGGGCCAGTTGTCCGCCGGTATGCCAGAACAGGACGTTCGACGCCGGATCGATTCGCCGTATGCGAATCCGGTCGATCAGGCCGGCCATCGCCTTTGCGGTGTAGACCGGATCGAGAACGATGCCCTCGGTGCGCGCCAGAAGTTCCGTCGCCGCGACGGATTCCGCGGACGGAATGCCGTACCCGTCGCCGACGAACCCGTCATCGACGATCACACTCCGGTTGAGAGATCCCGTCCCGAGCAGATCTCCGATGCCTTCGATGATCCGGCCGACTTCGGCGCCGATCGCGTCCGATGAATCGTCCGGACTGATCCCGACGACTTCGACGTCGTCCAGCCCGTAAATCTGGGCGCCGGCGACGATGCCCGCCTGAGTGCCGCCCGATGACGAACAGTGAAACAGGTGATCGATGCGCAGCCCTGACGCCTCGAGTTGAGACTTCAGTTCCCCGATCGCACGGACGAATCCGACGGCGCCGAGCGGAATCGAGGCGCCGAGCGGAATGACCTCGACCCTGCGCCCCTCTGCTCGCAGCCTCGCCGCGATCGACTCCATCGTCGGCGCGCGCTCGTCTCGATGCTCGACCCGGACAACCTCGGCGCCGTATAGCCTGTCCAGTTGCAGGCTGGCGGGTTCCAGACCATCGTATTCGATCGCCGCCCGATTGAGCACCAGCACGCACCGCAGTCCCGCGCGCGCGCACATCGCGGCAGTCACCCGCGCGTGATTCGATTTGACTCCGCCGGTCGTGATCGCCACACCGACGCCCGAAGCGATCGCTCCGGCCAGCACATACTCGAGCTTGCGAACCTTGTTGCCGCCGAATCCGGGGCCGGTGTAGTCGTCCCGCTTGATGAAGATCCGCGGAGATGCGCCATATTCGCGGACCAGCGCCTCGCGCAGCCGCGGCGCCTCCTCGATCGGCGTCGGATAATTCCCGTATCCCAGCCTGCGCAGGGAGTTCAAATTCTTTATCGCTTCAGATATTTCCTGGTCAGTCATCATTCCATTTTATCAGGGAGAATCCAATTCAATTGAAAAAGTGTGAGGGAAACCGGCAACGATTTCCGATCTATCAGTCGCAGATGATTTTCGGAGAGTAAACGGCCCTCGAACAGGAGAGCCGCGGCACCCACGCAGTATCATCCGGGAGGCGATATGAATTTCACCGATTTCCCCGGACCGAACCATCAGGTCCTGTTCGAGCGAATGATGATGGATGCGATCATCTGGATGATTACAGCGGTCTCGGTCATTGCACTGACCGCCTGTCTGCTCTACGTGGCGGGCCTCATCTGGCTGGCTTTCACTGAAACCTCGCCGATACAGAATCGAATCAAACCGGGTCCGCCCATCTCAAAGGCCGGATCATACAAAGGAGTTCTCGTCATGCGCAACAGAGTCAGGCTGGTCGCTACGGTTGGGACATTTCTGGCGGCGCTGGCGGCTTCGCAACTGCTGCCGGAACTGGCATCCCTGGTCAGCGGCAGGTAAACGCAGACAAAGGTTTTTCTCCCTCCCTCCTTCACCACTGCCCGGAGCTGCGGCTCCGGGCGATTTTTATCTCACGCGCTCTCCTCGGCGACAAGCGCCTGGAATCGCGGATCTTCGCGGAGGGATTCAAGGTCGATCTCGAGACGGGCGCGCGCGGCATTGAAGTTCCGGCGCCCCCTGATTGCGACGGTCAGGTGCTCGAGAGCCTTTTCCGTATCGCCCATCATATTGGCGGCGCAGGCGACGTAATAACGGGTGAAGGGATCGTCATGCCCGGCGGCGAGACGCGATTCGAAGCCCTTCATCAGTTGAGCATAGGCCCTTTCGGCATCCGCGCGGTTGCCCTGACGGAGATTGGCGCTGACCAGCTTCTGATTGACCTCGATCATCGTCCGCTCCCGCAACCCGTGATCCGAGGAACGCAGAAAGACCAGCTCGCGATAACACTCTGAGATCGCGTCATCGTACTGTCCGCGGCAGTTGTAGATATGCCCGAGCCGGATGTACGAGCCGACGAGCTGGACGCCGGTCTGACCCGAGACGTACTGTTCCTGAGCATCGATCGCCAGCCGGGCGGCCTCTTCTCCGCGCTCGTAATCTCCGAGGTATGCGCAGCAGAGCGCGAACTGCTGAGCGACCCAGCCGGCCTCAGGGTTGAGCTTGAGCGCCGTCTCGAACTCGACGGCCGCCTCGCGGAACTTCCCCTTGCCGATCATCAGCGCCCGGCCGAGCGCCCCGTGGACCTGCGGATCCTGCGGCGCAAACGAGAGCGCCCGCCTCAGCGCGCCGATCGCGTCATCTTCACGCCCCAGCGCAACGAAGGCCATCCCCAGACCGCTGTATCCGTCGACCAGCATCGGCTTGAGCTCGATCGACTTCTGCAGATACCCGATGCCTCGCTCGAACATCTCGGGCCGGCTCAGAAACTGCCCCTTCAGGAAGAGTGCATAGCCGAGCCCGGCATAGGCGTGCGCGTACTTCGGATCGAGCTCGATCGCACGCTCGAACTGGCGGATCGATTCGTCCATCGCGGCCTGGCTGCCGCCGAACATCGCGATGTCGCCCTTGACGAACGCCTCGTAGGCCTCGACGTTATCGGTCTCCTTCTCCTCGATGCCCTCCCGCTCGCCGCTCCGCAGGCTGAGATCGAGGTCGCGCGACAGTTCGTAGACGATCTTGTCCTGCAGATCGAAGATATCGCTCATCCGGCCGTCGATCTTGACGGTCTTGATCACCTCGCCGCTCTCGACCTCGACGAAACGGGCCGTGATGCGAAGCATCTCTCCGATCCTCTGGTAGCCTCCCGTGACGATCCAGCGCGCCCCGATCTCGCGTCCGATGCTGGTCACCTGGGCCGTGTCGATCTCGTCGTCGAGCTTGATGTTCCACCGACGCAGGACGTCGAAGATCCGCTCGCGCCCGATCACCGTCAGCCCCTCGATGTTCTTCAGATCGGCCGTCACCGTCTCGGCAATACCGCTGCCGATCCAGTCGTCGTCCGGGCGGCTGGTGATGTTGTTGAAGCTGATCACAGCAATGCTCTTGCCGACGCGGCCGCTGATCGACCGCGTTCCCGTCGGAGGAGTGACCCGTGTGGCATATCCGACATTCGTGTCGAACGAGGTCCCTTCCTGACTGATGTCCGCGCGGATTGATTCAAGCTCCGTCAGAAGCTCCTGCATCTTCTGATACCGCCTGAGCTGGTCCTTCTCGAGCATCCGGTGAACAAGCCCCTCGAGCTCCGGCGTCACACGATAGTTGAAGAGCGTGACGGGCAGCGGATCGGCATGCAGAATCGCATCCACTACGGCCAGCGAAGACGCGCCGGTGAACGGCAGCCTTCCCGCCAGCAGTTCGTATAGAACCACACCGAGCGAAAAGACGTCGCTCCGCCCGTCGACCTCATGGCCGAGCGCCTGCTCCGGCGACATGTAGGCGAAAGTCCCGATCACCGTTCCGGGCGAGGTCTTCATCTGGTCTGTGTGGTAGATGCTGGCCGTATCCGCGTCGGCATCCGGTATCGGATTGTACTTGGCGACTCCGAAATCGAGGATCTTGACCCGTCCCTGCTCGTTGATCAGGATATTCGACGGCTTGATGTCGCGGTGGACTACCCCCTGATCATGCGCCGCGGCCAGCCCGTCGGCGATCTGCGCCGCGATGTCGATGATCTGCCTGAGCGCCATCGACTTGCTCAACTCCCTGAGCGTCCGCCCCGCCACGAACTCCATGGCGATGAAGCTGTATCGCAGTCCGTTGAGCACGAATTCGTCGATCTCGTAAATGGTCGCGATGTTCGGATGATTGAGCGAACTGGCCGCCCGCGCCTCCTTCAGAAACCTCGCCCGCGCCTGCTCGCTCTCCTCGCCCTCCGCCAGCAGCATCTTGAGCGCCACCCGACGGTGCAGCTTCAGATCCTCAGCCTTGTACACTTCTCCCATCCCGCCGGTGCCGAGATGCTCGATAATTCTGTAATGGGAGACAGTTTCGCCGATCATAATCAGAGTCAAATTCAGTTTACGATCTTCTTTCCCGCCGGGTTCAATTGTGATGCATACCCATTGGAAATACCAGACATGCTCACTCATGACTCCACGAAAGTTTGTCATGATTATTACGTTCGGGAAGATAAATTCCCGCCTTCAAAGTCTCCGCCGGGTGCTGTAACCTGAATGAAGAATCGATCTTTTATTGTAACTACTCAGCTTGTGGAGGAGGATTATTTAGACAGGATTTACAGGATTTGACAGGATTTACAGGATTGATTGAGGGGTATGAAGTAGCCTTTTTTGCTCCGATATTCTCTGTCGCAGACTCAAGATTTTTCAATATTATCCTGTAAATCCTGTCAAATCCTGTCGAAATAATCCTCCTTCACAAGGTGAGTTGTTACAATAACTTCAAAAGAGGTGAATACTTTGGCGACACTTAAACCGGAGATGATTGAGGCTGCGGCTGAGCGGACAGGCCGGGTTATTCGGGAGACGCCGGTGGAATATTCCGCGGCGCTGAGCGATCTGACGGGATGCGAGGTATTTCTGAAGCTCGAGCATCTGCAGAAGACCGGATCGTTCAAGCTGCGCGGAGCGTCCAACCGCATACTCGGGCTGGGCGAATCCGACCTCGGGCGCGGCGTGATTGCCGCATCGACGGGCAATCACGGGCTGGGAGTCTGCTATGCCGCGCGACACGTCGGCACAGTGGCGACCGTCTACCTTCCGCGTGACACCTCGCAATCGAAGATAAGCATGATGGAGCGGCTCGGCGGGCGCCTCGTCTTCGTCGATGGAGATTGCATGTCGGCTGAAACCGCTGCTCGCGCCGCCGCGGAAGAGAGCGGGTGCGTCTTCGTCTCTCCCTACAACGACCTCGAGGTCATCGCCGGCCAGGGAACGATCGGGCTGGAGCTGTCGCGGCAGATCGAGCGACTGGATGCCGTCTACATTTCGGTCGGCGGCGGCGGACTGATCGCCGGCGTCGCGGCGTACCTCAAATCGGTCAACCCGGGGATCCGCGTCGTCGGCTGCTGGCCCGAAAACTCGCGTGTCCTCTACGAATGCCTGCGCGCCGGCAGGATCATCGAATTCCCCGAGCAGGAGACCATATCGGAGAGCACCGCCGGCGGAGTCGAGCCGGGCTCAGTGACGTTTCCGCTCTGCCGGGATCTGATTGACGACTACGCGCTGGTCACGGAATCCGAGATCCACGCGGCCATGCGCCTGCTCGCCGAGAAGGAACGATGGATGGTCGAGGGATCGGCCGGCGTCGCCATGGCCGGCCTGATCAGGACGGCGAATCAGGTGAAGGGACGGAATGTCGCCGTGCTGCTCTGCGGCAGGAACATCTCCCTCGGCAGATTCATCGAAGCCGTCTCCTGAGAGTGACGGCGCGCGAAGTCCCTGATGAAGTCCTTCATCCCGAACTGCATCCACTTGAGTCCGAACTTCCGCGCTTCGTCGAGCGCGGACTTGACCGTCCAGCGATCTGAAACGATGCGGTAACAGGCGATGATCGTGCCCGTCCGGTCGACTCCCTGCTTGCAGTGGACGAAGACGCGACCGCTTCCGGGCGAAAGGATGATCGCCAGGACCTGCTCGACCAGCTCATCCGACGGCCGGCTGAAGCTCGGCAACGGAATGCTGTAGTACCTCATCCCGAGCGACTCCGCCTCGGCTCTCTCCTTCTCGATTCGATCGTCATGGCCTCTCAGGTTGATGATCGTGCCGATACCCAGCTCAGCCAGACGCCTCAGACCACCCTCGCGCGGCTGCCCGCCGCGATAGAGCCGCTCCGTCACCTGATGAAAATTCGGCAACTCGCTGTATCGATCGCGCGCCGGACTGATCGCCGGAAACAGAGCCAGCAGAGCCGCAACCAGGACGGCCCGAACGATGACTCTTCCCTCGATAATTCGACTGATCCGGTTCAATGACATGACAGAATCATATCACGGCCCCGTAACCCGCATGCCGGTACGGCACCGCGAGCGATAGCGAGCGGGTCACTCTCCGTTACAGTACCTGGAGCGATAGCGACAGGATCACTCTCCGCTACAGTACCTGGAGCGATAGCGACAGGATATCAACCAAAAAAGCGGCGGGTCGCGAGACCCGCCGCATCAAGGAGTCCATCAACTAAGCACCAGCTACGGAAGTAACTCGATAGATATCTATTCCAACCGCGCGTTCCTTACGGTTCGCGATTGGTGAAGAAATAACTGATCCCGAGGATGAAGGTATTCTGGTTCTTGCGCACATCCCCGGCGGAATTGGTGAAGAAGCTCTGATTGGAGAAGTCCCTGCGGAACTCGAGCCTCGTCAGCAGATTGCCCATCAGCTTGATCTCCTGGGTCAGCGTGATGTCCTTGACCGTCTGCGGCAGTCCCGTCCGCAGGCCGTCGTGGTCATTGAAGACCTCGAAACGCGGAGCGAACGCGAAGCGGTCGTTGAAAGCGTATTTGAGATACCCGGCGGCGCCGCTCCAGTAGCCTCTGTTTCCGGCATCATTGCCGTCCGTACCGTAGACGAAGTTGC
Organism: uncultured Acidobacteriota bacterium; assembly: GCA_937967285.1. Classification (GTDB taxonomy): domain Bacteria; phylum Acidobacteriota; class Blastocatellia; order RBC074; family RBC074; genus JADJXM01. Next base: position 7,595 of record CALBSU010000680.1, on the reverse strand, counting down.
CCATCAGGGTCAGCTTGTCGGTGACGGCGAACGAGGCGACCGTGTCGGCGACGTGACGCCAGTTGTCGCGCGAGGAGAGATCCGGGACGTTGGCCAGCGGAGCCTCCGGACCGGCCAGATAGGTCCCGGTCAGGGCGATCTTCGAGGTCGGAGCGAGGTTGACCTGGAATCCGACGGTCTTTCCGGAATTGCCCGCGACGTTGTTCTCGAAGATGTTGTCCCAGCCGTTGAAGAGGAATCCGCTCACCGCCACCTTGTCGCTGAATGAATACTTGGCGCGGAAGCCGGCGTGATAGTACGGGCCGAAAGCGAAGAGCCAGCCGCGGGAGTAGTTGAAGTTGTCCTTCGTGTCGACCACCTCGAGTCCGACCGGCGTGTACATCTTGCCGAAGTCGATCGTCAGACCGCTGCCGATCGGCGCGACGTAGCTGGCGTAGGCCTGCAGGACATGCTTGGTCCCGTCATTCTTCGACGAATCGCTGACGGAGATGATCCGGTCGACCGTCTCGCCGAGGCCGAGGTCGATGCGGAATCCGAGCGGGCTGTCCTTCGAGTTCTTCCGCTCGAGCCCGAGCCGGGCCAGTTGCAGGCTGAACGAATTGTGCCTGACGTCGAATGCGCGGCCCTGCGTGAACATGTCGACCTTGTTGTTGTTGTAGGAGTAATAGCCGTCGACGACGCCGCTCACTTCGACGTCCTTGAAGAATTTGATGAAGCCGTCATCCTGTTTCTTCGGCTCGTCCTGAACCTGGACCTCGACATGTTCCTTCGGGGCCGGAGCAGCGACTTTCGGACCCGGCACATCGGCCGGCCCGGCTGCTCGGTTGAGCTTCTCCTCGAGCAACCTGACGCGCTCCTCGAGCGCCTCGATGATTCGAGCCATTTCGGCCGAGGTCCGCGACTCGGACTTCGCGCCCTCGCCGTTCTTCGGGCCCCCCTCAGGGTCATCGTTCGGGACCGCCGCCTGAACAGCGACCGGCGCCAGCGGTGAGACGGCCAGTAAAAAGATGATGGAAAGCGTCAGTGACAGACGAAGCGGACTCTTTATTTTATGTGGCAGCATGTCTTTTGGCTCCTGATGCCGCCCGCACTAGCGGTGTTCTGAGCGAACGCTTGCCATCGTCTGATTCCGCGTTCTAAACTCTGAACATCGCCACGCAGGCGCTTTAACTGGGTTGTTTGCGTGGTTTGAGCCAGGGGTTGCGACCGGATGGTGTTGCCGCATCATCCACTGCGTCGCAGCCCCTGCGATGAAATTACCTGTCTGATGACGGGAGAGGCCTCGCGCCTTTTCGTCCTTCCGGTCCTGATCCCAGCAAAGCTACAGTCAACCGAAGGATCTGACGGATGCCCCTCCCGCATCCTTGAGGCGGCGGATCAGACCGCGTTGCCTCCATGTTCTCCGGTCCTGATGCGGATCGCCTCGTCGACCGGGAAGACGAAGATCTTGCCGTCTCCGAACTTGCCGGTTCGCGCGGTTTTGATGATCGCATCGATCGCCCCCTCGGCCACTTCATCGTCGACGACGACTTCGATCTTGAGCTTCGGAACGAACTCGACCTTGTACTCGCTGCCACGGTAGACCTCGGTATGACCTTTCTGGCGCCCGAAGCCCTTTACTTCACTGATTGTCATTCCCTGCACTCCGAGCGTCTGCAGTGAATCCTTGACGCTCTCGAGCAGATGGGGGCGGATAATCGCTTCGATCTTTTTCATTGGTATGCCTCTCTCTCGTTGGGGTTTCGGTCAGCTCATTCGCTGACCGGATTCGGTGCGGCCGCAAAGGTCGGTTCCATGACCGAGGACATGCTTGAACCGGCTGCGACGATATCGAGATCGAGGTTGTAACCTTCCTCTCCGTGCTGCGTCAGATCGAGACCGACCATCTCCTGTTCGCCGCTGACGCGAACCCCGACGAGCAGATCGACGACCTTGAGCAGTATCCAGGTTCCGATCATCCCGAGCGCGATCGCCACCAGCGAGGCGAGCAGCTGATTGACCACCTGTTTCGGATTGCCTTCGAGCAGCCCGCTCGGCAGAGCATTGCCGGCCGAATCCTTGAAGACTGTATTGATCGCGCTGTTGGCGAAGACTCCGGTCAGAATCGCCCCGGTCAACCCGCCCACTCCGTGAACTCCGAAGGCGTCGAGCGAGTCGTCGTAGCCGAGCGCTTTCTTGAGGCTCGTCACGGCCAGGAAGCAGACCAGGCCCGCGATGAAACCGATGATCAGCGCCGACATCGGCGTGACGAATCCCGCCGCCGGCGTGATGCCGACCAGCCCGGCCACCGCGCCCGAGATGCCGCCGAGCACGGTCGGCTTGCCGTGGCGCATCCATTCAACCACCAGCCAGCCGATCGCCGCCGCCGCCGCGCCGAAATGGGTCGTCACGAAGGCGTTCGCCGCCAGCCCGCCCGCGCCCAGCGCGCTGCCCGCGTTGAACCCGAACCAGCCCACCCAGAGCAGGCACGCGCCGATCACGCTGAGCACCAGGTTGTGGGGCATGACCGGCGACTTCGGATAGCCGATCCGCTTGCCGAGATAGATCGCGCAGACCAGCGCCGAGAATCCGGACGAGATGTGAACCACCGTCCCCCCCGCGAAGTCGAGCGCCGGAATCGCTCCGCCCAGAAACGCATTGAGCAGTCCGCCGTCTCCCCAGACCATGTGCGCCAGCGGAAAGTAGACGACCACCGCCCACAGCGTGCAGAAGAGCAGCATCGCGCTGAACTTCATCCTCTCTGCGAAAGCGCCCGTGATCAGCGCCGGCGTGATGATCGCAAACATCAACTGGAAGACCATGAAGGTCAGCGCCGGAACCGTCGCCGCATATGCCGAGGGCTCAGTTCCCACCCCCTTCAGGAAGATGTGATCGAACCCGCCGATGATGGCGTTGCCCTTTGAAAATGCCAGGCTGTAGCCGAACAGAGCCCAGATGACCGTGATCACTGCCATCATGATGAAGCTCTGCATCATCGTCGCGAGTACGTTCTTTTTGCGGACCAGTCCGCCGTAGAAGAGCGCCAGTCCCGGCCCCGTCATCATCAGTACGAGTGCCGAACAGGCCAGCAGCCAGGCATTGTCTCCCGCCGTCTGGGCGCCGGCCGCCGCGGCTTCGACCGCCTTCAGCCTCTCGTCGACTGTCGGTTCCTGCGCCAGCGCCGTCGCCGCCGGCAACAGCCCCGCCGATACCGCCATGACCACTCTTCGCATTGTTAGGTTAATCTGCATTTTGGGGTTTCCTCTGTCTGTTGGTGTTGTAATAAATCCTGTCCGGCCTCTGCCCGGTCGCTATCGCTCCCGGTACCTCTCGTTACCCGGTCGCTATCGCTCCCGGCGCTGTACCTATCGCTCCCGGCACTTTCTACTTTCTACTTTTTACTTTCTACTACTTCATGCCGCCAGAATCTGAACCTGGAGCGCCTGCCGGATGGCCTGCTCGATCGGGAACAGTTCATCGTCGGCCAGCTTGGCGCCGTCCGAATTGGTGACATAGAAGATATCGAGCGCCAGATTCTTTTCGGTCGCGACCTTGGCGAAGATGATGTCGAGGTCGAGCGACGACAGGGTGCTGGCGATCCGGTATGCCAGTCCGAGGCGGTCGGCCGTCTTGACCTCGAGGATCGAACTCTTGTCGGACGAAGCGTTGTCCCAGCTAATGATCGCGCCTTCGGGCAGCGAGACTCTGCGGCCGCGGATCTTCGAGCTGCGCTGCGACTTGAGCCGCCGCGCGACAGCCGACTCGAGGTCCAGCTCGCCGCTCAGCGCGCGGTGGATCGACTGATCGATCTGCTCCCAGCGGGCGGGATCTCCGATCGGCTCGCCGGCCCCGTCCCGCACCTTGAAGGAGTTGACCGCCAGCCCGTCCCCCCGCGTGTTGAGATTGACGCTCAGGATGTTGACGCCCTGCGCGGTCAGCGCCCCGGCAACCGCCGCGAAGAGACCCCGGCGGTTGCGCGCGCAGAGATGCAGGTCGGTGCATTTGGCCTGAGCGTTGAGCCGCCAGCTCGTCTTGACGACGCGGGCGTTGAGCGAATGCGCCAGTCTCAGATGTTCAATGATCGTCTGCGCGGGCGTGAACTGCGCGTAACTGGCCGGAAGCTGATCGAAATGCCCGGCCACATCCTCGAACTCGATCTCGCTCGTAACCATTCTGCTGATCCGCTGCATGAGCTGGCCGCGATCTCTCGCCCCCTCCTCCTCCGGATGCAGGACAGCGCGGGACTTGATGAAGAGCTCCCAGATCAGCGCGTCCTTCCATTCGTTCCAGACGCCGGGACCGACCCCGTTGATGTCCGCGTATGTCAGCAGGACCAGCAGATTGAGCCTCCCGAGCGTCCCGACGCGGGTCGCGAAATCGCTGATCACCTGCTCGTCGGTCAGATCCCTGCGCTGAGCGATATGCGACATCGTCAGGTGTTCGCGGATCAGAAACAGGACATCTTCCCGGATATCCTCGGGCAATTGCAGTCGAGCGCAGACCTTCTCGGCGATCTTCACCCCCTTCTCGGTGTGCCCGCCGCCGAGACCCTTGCCGATGTCATGGAGCAGCAGCCCGAGATGCAGCGGCAGCGGATCGGGAACCGCATTGAAGATCTCGCGATACCGCTCGAGCGACTTCTGCCGCCCGTTGTACAGGCTGTCGAGCGCCTCGACGACCTTGATCGTGTGCTCGTCGACCGTGTAACGATGGTAAAGATCGTGCTGAACCAGACAGGTGATCCGCGCGAACTCCGGCATGAACCTGCCCAGAAAATCGAGATCGTGCATGAGCCTCAGCCCGGCAGCAGCCTTGCCCTTGATCGACATCATCTTGAGAAAGGCCTGCGTCCCCTCCCTCGATGATCTGAACTGCCGGTTGACCGCCGCCATGCCGCTCTGGATCGCCTCCTGCAGCGAACTGCTCAGCGAAGCCCCCGTCGCCTGCGCGTATCCGAATGCCAGCATCATCCGTTCCGGGTCCAGCTTCAGCCGGCCGGCCGGGCGCTCTTCCGAGGGATCCAGATCGAGCACGCCGTCCTGCATGACGAACCCGCCGATCGCCGGCGCGGTCCGCGTCCGCCCGAACCATTTCCGCTTCTCGCGCCGGGCAGTCGCCCGCTGCAGATTGGCATCGCACAGCCGCTGAAGCCGCCGGGCCTGCAGGTAGTAGTCGCGCATGAAGAGCTCCGAAGCCTGCTGCTCCCGCGTGTCGGCGTATCCCTGACTCGACGCCACCTGCTGTTGAAGATCCAGCGAAAGCAGGTCCGTCCGCCTGCCAGTCGAGAAATGCAGTTCGTTGCGAACCCGCAGCAGGTAACCGTACGCCGCCTTGATCGCCTGCCCGTCACGCTCCGGAACGACCGCCCCCGCCACCATCTCGTCGAGCGTCCGCATGCCGTATGCCACCCGCGCCGCCCAGAGCAGCGTGTGCAGATCCCGCAACCCTCCGGCGCTCTCCTTGACGTTCGGCTCCTGCATGCAGGCCGATTCCCCGAATTTGCCGTACCTCGTCATCCGCTCTTCAAGCAGCTCGTCAAGCAACTGCCTCTTCTGCTTCTCAAAGATCTCTTCCTCGAGCCTCTCCTCGAGAGTTTCAAAGACGCTCTCACTCCCCCAGAGGAGCCGGGCGTCGATCATCGAATTCCTCGAGATGATGTCATCCCGTCCGATCGTCACGCTCTCGCTCAGCGAACGCACGCTGTGCCCGACCTGAAAACCGATGTCCCACAGCAGGTAGAGGATCTCCTCGCTCAGCTTCGCCGCCCCAGCCGCCTCACGCCGCCCCTGGTACAGAAACAGCACGTCGATGTCCGAATGCGGCGCCAGCTCGCCGCGACCGTATCCGCCCAGCGCCACGATCGCGAATTTCCCCGGATCGCCGGAACTCGCCGCGTCCGCCGCCCGCCTGATCGTCAGATCCACAATCAGACTCCGCGCCGCCACTATCTCCGGCCCCCCGATCCCGAACCGGTGCCGCAGATGCAACCGCTGTCTCTCGATCTTCAAAAATCTCCTGAGCGCATCCATCCGCTCCGCCGGATCGGCTATCTTTCCGACCCGAAGCAGCTTCTCCTCAACATGCTGTTCAATTGTTCTCAGGTTGATCTGCATGCCTGCCCGCTCATCGCCGCATTCTCTGCCTGTCTCTTTCTTTGCCTCCCTGTTGTGCAATAACAGTGCCACAGCAGATCCAATCACCCGTTTTCGCTAATCCCCCTGATTCCATTGGCTTTCCACGCGCCGGACGAATCGGGCGCCGGTCTCGCGCCGACTTGTAATCCGACAATTTTGTCATCGATAAAGGATACTTCTACAAATTTGAAGGCAGGAACTGATCTTCAGCCGGAGCCATTCGGCCGTCGGGCGACGATCGACATGGAGGATCCGGAGACTGGTCCGGGTGAGACGCCCGAGGATCGCAAAAAAGTTCGCCGCAGCCCGATTCGCCTCCTTTGCGATCGGGTTCGAGTGGAAAGCAATTTGACATTAATGTCTCGCTGATTCCCTTTTCCTACATTTTTGTCTCTCAGGTCCGGAAACGTACGAGGATCAGCGGAGGGCCGGAAAAAAGGGTGCTTGCGAGCGGGGTATGAGGCGCATATAATTGGTCGCTCACCAATTGAAAACCTGAAAATCACCAGACGTTTCCCCATTGACAGATCTGAAATCCGGCCCGAGGCGGGGAGGAGACCGTCCGGGCGGGTTGTGTGAAAACAAGAGCGGAGGGACAGGCGTTTCGCTCAGGCAGCAGGATCCTGGGATGCAGGACTGAACAGAGAGGTTTGTAGGTATGAGAAAGATGAGGTATCTGGCGCCGGCGATTGTATTGATGGCCGGCCTGTTGCTGAGAGGGCATGATGCGGGGGCGCAGGGAGGGCTGGCAGTCGTCTCGGCGGCGAATTACAGGGGGGACGGGCTGTCGGCTGAGCAGATAGTAGCGGGTTTCGGATCGGGGCTGACGGATACGACGGCGATCGCGGGGAGTCTGCCGTTGCCGACGGAGATCGGCGGGACGAAGGTGCGGGTGAGGGATTCGCAGGGAGTGGAGCGGCTGGCGCCGCTCTTCTTCGTCTCTCCGAATCAGATCAATTTCCAGTTGCCCGCGGGAACGGCGGGCGGAGCGGCGGTGATCGAGGTGCTCAAGGGAGCGGCGGTGACGTCGGGCGGGAACGTGCAGATCGCGGGGGTATCTCCGGGGCTCTTCTCGGCCGACGCGAGCGGAAAAGGTCTGGCGGCGGCGAATCTGCTGCGGATCAGAAGCGACAGCACGCAGTCCTTCGAGCAGGTCGGGAGGTTCGATGCGCAGCAGGCGAAGTTCGTGCCGGTGCCGATCAATCAGGGAACGGCCGGCGACCAGCTCTTCCTGATCCTGTACGGAACGGGCTTCAGGAACCACGGGAACCTGGCCGGCGTGCAGGTGACTGTGGGAGGCAAGGCGGCAGAGGTTCTGTTTGCAGGGGCGCAGGGCGACTTTGCGGGGCTGGACCAGCTCAACATCAAGTTGCCGGCCAACCTGCCGGCCGGCGAAGTGGAGATCGTCGCAACCGTCAACGGCGCGGCATCGAACGCGGTCAGGATTTCGATGATGGAGCCGCCGGCGCTGGGCGAGCGGAC
>CALBSU010000679.1 GCA_937967285.1 uncultured Acidobacteriota bacterium | reverse complement strand
CGATCGGTCTCGCGATACGATCGGAATTCGACGCCGTACTTGAGCGTGTGCGATCCGAGCGACTGGTTCATCGTCGCGTTGAACGAATGGGTGTCTGTCGGACGCAGCTCTCCGCCGACCGCCGTTCCCTGATACTGATTGATGTCGAATCTCGGGAAGCGACGAATGTCGTCGGGAATCAGCGAATTGTAATAGGCGGGGAACCCGAGGCTGGTCAGATCGAATCCGATATTGCCCGGGTTCGAGTCGGTCCCGCGGATGAAGCGGTTGTAGCCGTAACGGGAGTTGAGAACCATCGACGGCGTGATCGTCCAGACGTGGTCGAGCGCTCCCTGCCGCGATTTGAAGAGGAATGTGTTTCCGGTCGCGATGTTCCGGTAGTAATTGTTGTAATCGCTGTCACGGTTGTACCAGCTCGCTCGACCGAAGATACGGTGCTGTTCGTTGATCACATGGTCGATGCGGATCGTGTTCGATAGATATTTGATGTTCTCGGCCAGGTCCGGCTGGGCGAAGTTGCCGATGCCGTCCGCGCTCCCGGCGCTGGTCGGCAGCGGCAGGTAGGTGTCGACGAACTTTTTGGCCACCGGATTGATCAGGTTGGCCGGGATGATGTTGCCCTGGAACGGATCGCGGCGGATTCGGCTGCCTTCGCGACGGGCCGTGAACGGATTGTAGAGCTGATAGCCTGAATTGGCGGCCAGCAGTTCCGAGAAATCTCCGGTTCGCATTTTGGCGGTCGGGATATTGAATGTTCCGTTGTTGCGCGGGCGCGATTCTGGAATGCTTTCGATCCCGTACATGAAGAACGTTCTGTTCCGGCCGTTGTAGACCTTCGGGATCCGGACCGGTCCGCCGATCGTTCCGCCCCAGCGGTCGTAATCGAACCCGGGCCTTTCCTGCCCATTCTTGTTGGCGAAGAAGTCGTTGGCGAAGAGTCCGGGAGCCATCTTGGTCCAGTAGGCGGTCCCGTGAAAATCGTTGGTCCCCGACTTGATGCTGATATTGGTCACGCCGCCTTCCGTATTGCCGAAGCTGGCGTCGAAGGTCGCGGTCTGAACCTTGAACTCCTGCACCAGATCCTGTGGCGGCACGAAGGATGCGATGACCTCGCCGGCATTGGCCGTCGAGGTGCTCGGCACGCCGTCGATCGTGACATCGCTTCGGTTGGCGCGGGTTCCGTCGATCGAGTATCCGACGATGTGTGTCGGCTCGAACGGCCTGTCGAGCCTCAGGTCCCGGGAGAACGTAACGCCGGCGGCCAGGCCGATCAACTTGAACGGATCGCCGTGCGGAATCGGCAGTTCGGCCACTCTGCGTGCGTCGATGACCTGTCCCATCGAACCGGATGTCGTATCCAGCGGGGGAGTGTCGGCGCTGACGGTAACGAGATCGCTCACGTCGCCGACCTCGAGGACGATGTCTACTTCGAGAAAGTCGTTGACTCGCAACTGGATGCCGTCGCGGACATACTTCTTGAATCCGGCATTCTCGGCCGTGACCTGATATGTCCCGGGGATCAGGTAGAGAGCGTTGTACGCCCCTGCTTCATTGGTTGTGACCGTCACCGTCGTCCCCATGGCCGTGTTGGTGATCCGGACCGTCGCACCTGAGATGACCGACTGGCCGACGTCCCGGACCTTTCCGGTGATCGAGCCGCGAGCTTCCTGGCCGAACGCCCGTCCGGGGCTCAGCAGAAACAGTGATGCGAGCACAGCGAAGAGCAGAGTGATTTTTCGTTCTGGTTTCATGATGTTCTCCTCGAGCGGGTACTGATTTACGTGACTGACGGCATTCATCAATCCGTTTCCTCCCCGCTGTTCGGGCAGACGGGGGGATTCGATCCGATATTCCAGCGGGATAGAAAGATCAGACGGGCACGGCGGCCGATTTTGCGGTTCTCAGTTTCTTGAGTTCGGCGAGAGCGCTGATTGTCAGTTGAGCGCGGCATGCGGCGGCCATCGCCATCGTCCAGTGCACGATCTGCCAGAGCAGTTCGAAGGTCCAGTCGTTGAGAGTCGATGTCGGATCGATCGTCACCGGCTGGGATGGCGCGACCGCGGCCCTGATCAGGACAAGCCCGCCGCGCATCAGGACGTAGACCATCAGCCAGCGCATGACCGCGGCCAGACGCCCGTCTCCCATCAGCACGGCATATCTGTGAAGGACGACGCCGAAGGCGCAGGCCATACCCAGCAGGCCCAGGCCGACGGGTTGCAGGATGCGGCTCAGCAGGTACGGCGAGCGACCCTGCGAGAGATCCTCCCTGAAGACGAGCAGCATCACGAAGAGCGCCGCCACCCCGGCCATGACCGTCCAGTCCCGCCTTCCGATTCTGAAGCCGAGGCCGATCCGGTGGATTCCCCACCACAGCGCGACCAGACCCGCGAACAGGCACAGATTGGCGGGGACGACCATCAGGTTGTCCACCAGGCCGCGCAACGGGCCCGTTCTGTAAGATGCATCGACGAAATCGATCAGCGGCGTCCCGGCTGATCTTTTGAGCAGAGAGATCGCCGCGCTCGTCGCGAGCAGCAGCCAGGCGGCCCGCGCCCACGGAGATCGCCTGTACTCCGACGCGATCTCGAAGCTCAGAAGCATCGCGATCCCGTACGCCGCAAGACCCGAGACGGTCATGATGATCGCTTCGACGACTCTCAATCGCGGCGTCCTTCCGACTGACGAGACGAGATAGAGCCCCAGCAGGAGCAGCACCTCGCCGGTCAGGCAGTACCCGACGAATCGCGGCGTGAGGTATGAAGCGAGCATGAATCGTTTCACATCTGACCTCTTTCCTGAACGAGGCTGGCGAAAGTGTCGCCGCACATGGCGGCGGTGATGCTCGAAAGGCGATCGAGGAACGGCTCCCAGTTCTCCGGACTGATCCCGTCGATCGACCGTGCCGGTGAGTATCTGGCCGCCGTCTCCATCGCGAGCGCGGCGGCCTGGGCTCCGCAGAATGGCGCAAGCAGAGTTTCGAGCGAGTCGATCCAGATCCTGACCTGCTGCTGTGTGACGGTCCCGGATTCAGGCACCCTCAGGGCATCGAAGACCCGTCGCAACATGATATGAAGCCGCCGGTCATCGATGCTCAGCTCGCCGCGGGCCTGCGACCCCGCTTCCTCAAGCATCTGATTCACGTTGGCCAGCTGATCGTGAAACTCCCAGCACTGGACGCATCCGATCAGATGCGCCTCGATCCGCGACCTGACCTCCGGTTCGGCGATGCCGTCGATGTAATCGTTCCATTCCTGCTCGGTTATTCCGTGTTCCATAAAAAATACTGCCCCGGCAAAGCTGCCTTGTTTATCGCCCGTTGCGGGCCTGACTCGGATGGTCTCTCAGTTGATCAGCCGGTTCGTCAATTTCTCTCCCGGTGTCCCGATGATCCGCGCCAGCTTCTTTCTGGCGTTGAAGATTCGCCATTTGATCGTGCCGAGCGGCAGCGAGAAGACCGCCGCCAGCTCCTCATAACTCAGCCCCTCGACGAAACGCAGAAGGACGAGGTCCCTCTCCGATGGGTCGAGAGCCTTGAGCCATTCCATCAGCCTGATCTTCGGCATGGCTGACGATTCGACCGCGATTCCGGCGGCCTCGTTTTCACGAATATCGTCCAGTTCGACCGTCTCGATCCGGGACTGCTTTCCGCGCCAGAAACTGATCAGCTCATTGCGGGCGATCGAAAAGAGCCACCCGTAGAAGTGGTCCGCGCCGCGCAGATCGCCGATCTGGCGGTAGACCTTGAGAAGAACGTTCTGAGCGAGGTCTTCGGCCGTGGCCTG
>CALBSU010000678.1 GCA_937967285.1 uncultured Acidobacteriota bacterium | reverse complement strand
TTTGCTGATAATGAATTGATGGTAGTTGACCTGCATCAAACGATGGTAGCGGCGGTTGAGATTCGGCATGGTCAGATCGCCGAAAAATCCGGCGGTGTAAGCGATCTCGTCGAAGAAGAATTCTCGCGGGCGTCGCACGATCACACGCTGCCCGGTCAGGAAACCGTCGTTGTTGTAAGTGGTAATCTCGGTCGCCGCGCCGCGTAGGAAATCGAAGCCACCGTATTGCAGCTCCACGCCTTTGATTGGCTGAACTGACAGGTAAAGGTGTTTAAGGTAAAGATTCAGATTGCCGCGTTTGACGCCAACGCCGGTCTCGTTCCACCCGGCGGTGAAGCGCCGTCCGCTCTGCACGCCGAAGTTCAGGCTGTAGCGACCCGCCGCGTCGAACTTGAAACGGCCAAACAGATCCTGGCGGTGTTGGACGGTATTGACGTTGATGGCTCCCGTCGTGTTTTCAACATACATGTAGCGCGTCGCCAGCATGATCTTCGAGAAATCGAGCCAGCGGTGCAGTCCCGAGGAGGCTTTTTCAGTTGACAGGGGCGGTTCGGAACTCTCTCCACTGCTCACCGGACTCGGGTACGCTGTGTTTGATCCGAATCCGCCTCGCTCTTGCGCCGTGCCGCCTGTTGATAGTGTCAGGAGCAGGCCCAGGCAAATCGGCAGTCCAATGAGCGGGCTTTTTAACATCTTCTATTAACCTGAGTGGTAATCAGATTCTTTGAAAAACGCAGTAGCTGAATGACTGTTGCGTCTGGAACGGAGTCTGGTGAATTTCTCTGTCGCTGAAAAGAAGATCGAATTTGCGTCCCAGGATCTGCCACAGAGCGACGCAATCGTAGCGACTTACCGCCAGGGCGCTGCATTTCTCAGGCCCGTCCGGCGCGAATGTGGAGATGACCAGTATTCCTCCGGGTCTGAGCGTCCCGGTTATCAGCCGGACATAGCTCGCTCGTTCCTCGGGATCGACCAGAAAATGAAAGACAGCGCGGTCGTGCCACAGATCATAGGCGTTATCCGGCAACTCCGCATTCGTCACATCTGCGACTATCCAGGATATATCATCCGAGACGGGGCCAAGTCTGGCCCTTGATTTCGCCAGCGCAGCTTCAGAGATATCAAGGACCGTCAGCGATTTGTAGCCGGCGGCCAGAAGGTGATCGACGAGCGACGAAGCTCCGCCGCCGACGTCGATCACAGCGGGATTTTTTTCGGCAGGCATGAATCGCTGAATCAGCTCGATCGACTTTTCGGGTTTTTCCTGGTACCACGAAACTGCATCAACTGCCTTCGTGGAGTAGATATTATTCCAGTGTGTTTGACGATCAGAATTCATTTCTTCTTGATTTTACAACAACCCCTCCCGGAGTCGCTCCTGCCGTTTGACAAATGCCAGCCAGGTGACAGTAAGGCATAATACCGCAAAGCAGGAGAGCAGCACGAAGCCGAGCCGGTATGAGCCGGTCTGCGATTCGATGTAACCGAGCGCCAGCGGCGGAAAGAATCCGCCGAGGCCGCCCAGAGCGCCGACCAGCCCGGTCACGGTGCCCGTTTCGCGCGGGAAGTATTCGGGCACCAGTTTGAAGATCGCTCCATTGCCCATTCCCAGCAGTGCCGCGCCGCCGAGCGCGCCGACCGTGAAAGGCACAATGTGAGTTATCGACAGCCCGAAAGCGAGAATTGGCAGCAGGCTGAAGACGAGCAGCAGAACATGCGCTCCGCCGTACCTGTCCGCCAGCCATCCTCCGAGCGGTCGCGTCAGCGTGGCCACAATGACGTAGCCGGCAACCCGCGCTCCAGCGTCGACCGGCGTCAGGCCGAAAATATCCCTGAGCAGCGTCGGCAGATAGATGCCCAGTGCGACGAAACCTCCGAAAGTCTGAAAGTAGAGCAGCGCCAGTATCCAGGCGATCGGTTCGCGCCTCAGGATCGAGAAATACTCGCCGAGCGGTTTCGGCTCCGTCCTGGTCGGCGCGTCTCGCGCGAGCAGAAAAAAGAACTGGCCGCAAGCGTAGGCAATCGCCGCGTAGACCCAGAACGAGATACGCCAGTTTCCGGTCAGCGCCACGATCACGGGCGCGCCGAAGACCGCGATCGACTGTCCGATATTGCCGATCCCGTATATGCCGAGCGCGGTCCCCTGCTGATGGGGTTCGAACCACTTCGAGACGAAGGCGATGCCGGCCGA
>CALBSU010000677.1 GCA_937967285.1 uncultured Acidobacteriota bacterium | reverse complement strand
TAGAAAATAGCCCGGGGCAAGCGCGAAGCGCGCCGCCCCGGGTAAGGTTGCCAAAATCAAAGTGGAGCCCTGAAAGGGCGGCAGAACCATTATCGGGCGCCCCTACAGGGCGCGTCAGGTATGGCTAAGGTCACCCGGGGCGGCGCGCTTCGCGCTTGCCCCGGGCTATTTTCTATTGCCCCTTCGGGGAAATGAGTCTGTCAACTGGTTTTTTAAAACCGGAAGTGCGTAACATCAGTTATTAAAAAAACATTACACACACTTTAACCGGACTTAACATGGACTTGACCCGCATTGTCTAAAATCCATCTGATCCGTGCGCGGTATCGTGCGGAAGACGGATCGAGGGAAAACAGATCATGCGGAGAAGAGAGAGTTGTATCCATTAGTAACGGTAGTAGCGGGCGGATCGGCGATTCGGTCCGAGCCTGAGGCGGGCGGCGAGAATATGAGGAATCTGCCGGAATCGGCAATAAATCAGTTAAGGGATCATGTCCTGCTGATGGGTGGGGAGGTTGAGCGCGCCATTGACCAGGCGACGCGGGCCTTGATCGAGCGGGATTCGGAGCTGGCCGAGCAGGTTCTGGCCGACGACGACCGGGTCGATTCGCTCGAGCTTGAAGCTGACCAGTTGTGCGTCAGGCTGCTTTCGATGCAGTCGAGAGAGGCGTTCGACCTGCGGCTGGTGGTGACGGCGATCAAGATCACGCCGATCCTCGAGAGGATCGCGGATCACGCCTGCAACATCGCGCGGGCGGCGATCTATCTCAACGACGAGCCGCAGTTGAAACCCTATTTCGATCTGCCGAAGATGAGCTGGCTGGCGTGCGACATGCTGCGCGTGACGCTGGACGCATTCGCGGCGGCGGACGCCGAGGCTGCGCGGATGGTGATCGAGCGGGACGACGAGATAGACAAGCTCTACGATCGCATCTTTCACGATCTGCTCGACCGGATGTCGAAGGACTCGGCGGCGGCCGGTCGCGCGGCGCGTCTGCTGCTGGTGGCCAAGCACCTCGAAAGGATCGGCGACTACGTGACCGATATCTGCGAGCTGATCGTCTACATGAAGGAAGCGCTGGTCATCAGGCACAGCCAGTTGAACAGGTAGCCGGATCGAAAAATGAAACCCTTTATTCTGATCATCGAGGACGATCCCGACATCGCCGAGAGCATCCGCTACAACCTCGAGCGCGAAGGCACGTTCACAGCGCGCGTCGCACTGACGGGCGAGGAGGGGTTGCGGATCGCGCTCGATCGCGGCGGCGAGGAGCGCCGCGACGGCCAGCCGGGCCCTGACCTGATCATCCTCGATCTGAACCTGCCCGGGATGAACGGATTCGAGCTCTGCCGTCGTTTCAGGACCGACGAGGTTACGCGGAAGACGCCGATCATTGTGCTCACCGCGCGGACCGACGAGGGCGACAAGGTCCGCGGCCTCGACCTCGGCGCCGACGACTACATGACAAAACCCTTCAGCGTCCGCGAGCTGGTCGCCCGGGTTCGAGCCGCGCTTCGCCGTTCGGGCTTCGAGTCGCCCGCGCCGAAGGTATATGACGACGGTCATCTGCGGATCGACTACGCCGACTTCGCAGTCTCCTGCGAGGGCTCGACGATCAGGCTGGCCCGCAAGGAATTCGCGCTCCTCTCGATCCTCTCGCGCAACAAGGGTCGCGTGGTCCCGCGCGAACAGCTTCTCGACCAGGTCTGGGGACTCGAATACTACGGCGAGGCGCGAACGCTCGACGTCCACATCAGCGGCCTGAGGAAAAAACTCGGCGCCTGCGGCAACTGCATCGAGACCGTGATCGGCATCGGATACCGCTTTCGCGGTTTCGTCGAGGATGAAACCGAGGACGCCGACTGACCCGCGCTTGTCTTACTTCCCTTCGATCGCGTAATCTCTGATTCCTGAAAGATGACTACGCAGACCAGAAAGATCATCTTCGCGACCGCCGGACTGGTGGCGTTTTTCGGCATCTACGAGACCGTCAAGACGCTGCTCTATCCGCGGATGAGCGTCGTCACATCGCACATCATCTCGACTGTGCTGGTGGGGATCATCTCCGTCTTCATCGCCCGCTACGTCTTCAAGACACAGGCCAGTCTGCTCGATGAGCGTGAGCAGAGCAATCTCAGGCTGCGCGAGGCGCTCGCCCGGGCCGGCCGCGACGATCTGCTGTTGCGTTCGATCGTCGCCTCGGTCGCCGAGGGGCTGGTCATCACCGACCGGGATTCCAATCTGCTGCTGATCAACGACGCGGCGAGAAATCTCTTCCATCTGGGGCCGCGGGCAGTGCTGCGTCTGACCGACATCACGCGCGATCCGCTGGTTCACAAGGCATTTTCGAAGGTCCTGCAGACTGGAGAGAGCGCCGAGGCGCGCATCGAGACGCGACCGGCCGATCCGCCGACGGCCGCGCGGCGCGTCCTGCACCTGCATGCCGCGCCGCTTCGCCTGAGCGACGGCCAGATCGACGGAGTCGTCTGCGCCTTCATCGACATCTCGAAGATCGAGATGCTCGAAAGAATCCGGCAGGAATTCCTCTCGAACGTCTCTCACGAGCTGCGAACTCCGCTCGCCTCGATCACCGCCTATGTCGAGACGCTGATCGACGGCGGTCTCGAGGACGGCGAGAACAGCCTGCGGTTCCTCAATACGATTCATCGCAATGCCGACCGGATGCGCGCGCTGGTCAACGACATCTCCGAGCTCTCGGCCATCGAATCGGGCGCGGTCCGCCTGACGATCGACCGGCTTCCGCTCCGCCCGATAGTCGATGAGGTCTTCTCGGGCCTCACTCCGCGCGCCTCGAAGTACGGCGTCCGGCTCGACAACGACGTCCCCGAAGGTTTCATCGTCACCGCCGACCGGCGCCGGATCGAACAGATCCTGATCAACCTGGTCGACAACGGGATCAAATTCAATCATCCGGGCGGCAGCGTGGCCGTTCTGGCGGAGAACTCCGACGACGGATCGCAGCAGACCATACGGGTTCGCGATACCGGGCCCGGAATCCCGGATGAGCATCTGCCGAGAGTCTTCGAACGTTTTTATCGCGTGGACAAGGCGCGTTCGAGGGAGGCCGGCGGGACCGGCCTCGGACTGGCGATCGTCAAGCATCTCGCCCGGGTTCACGGCGGCGAGGCATTCGTGACCAGTCAGATCGGATCGGGCAGTGAATTCTCGATCCGCATCCCCTTGTCAAATGCCGCGGTCCAATCGGCGGCTACTGGTTCAAACTGAAAAAGCGGCGCGCACGCGCTCCGCACTCCGAAAATGATCAAAGTACGTAAACTTAATCCCGAATCGCGGCTGCCTGTCCGAGGAAGCGAGCACGCGGCCGGAGCCGATCTGCATTGTCTCGAAGGTTTCATCCTCGAACCGGGTGAACGGAAACTGGTCCCGACCGGCCTGGCCGTCGAGATCCCCGAGGGCCATTACGGTCGCGTCGCCCCGAGATCAGGCCTCGCCGTCAAGCATGGGATCGACACGCTGGCCGGCGTGATCGACCCCGATTATCGCGGAGAGCTGCGCATCCTGCTGATCAACCTCGGCAACGCCCCCGTCGCATTCGAGCCCGGTGACCGCATCGCGCAACTGATCATCGAAACGGCCGCCCCGTTCGATTTCGAATGGAGCGACGATCTGAGCGATACCGACCGCGGCCAGGGCGGCTTCGGCTCGACAGGGTGAGGGCACGGGTTGCCGTCAACGCGAATCGCGGAGTACGATATCCTTTCCGATTAAGTTCAATCGACAGCAAAGGATGATCGAATGAAAAGAATGATGCTCCGCGGCTTCGTCGCCGCCCTGTTTGCCTTCGTCCCCATCGCCAGCGCATCGGCCCAGGATGCCGGACAGGTGCTCCGGCTCTTCGTCGGCTATCGGACGCTCGCCAACCGCGTTCAGATGGATGACGCGAAACGCACGATGGTCAATCAGCTTCAGGCCAAAGCCACCGCCGCCAACGGTAACAAACAATACGGCGAGGCGATCAAGCACCTTTCGCACGGCATCGCGCTGATGCGCAACCTGCCGTGGACTCCGTCGAGCGAACTCGGCGCCGCGCTTCAGCTCAGGCCGAGCCGTGTCGTGGTCGATCCCGGCGACCGGATCGAACTGACGCTTTCAACCATCTTCTCGCCCGATCAGAAACTGAGCGGCAACCTGAGCGGATCGATCAGGATCGGCCGGCCGAGAAACGCCGACACCGAACTGAAAGCCCTCTCCGGCATCAGTTCCGACTTCGAGAAGCCTCTCCCGCTCAAGGCTGAAATTCCCGAACTGCCCGACGGAAGCTATGAACTGGCGGTAACGCTCAAACCGGCCGGCGGCGAGCCCGTAGTCAAGACCGCCGCCATCCGGATCGTCCGCGGACTCAACGCCCGGGCGCAGGGATTGAACGAAAAGATCTCGGCGCTGAAGACAAAGCTGAAGAAGGAGGGGCGGAACGATCTGCTGCTGTCAATTCCGTCGGTCGAATACCCTGTCTCGATGCTCGAACTGGTGAATGCCGGCGAACTGCCCGCCGAGCGGACTGACCTCCGCGGCGCGCTCGCCCGCGCATCCGAACGCCTCGCCGCGATCGAGAAGGAACTCAATCCGCTCCACTCGACCACCGGAGACATCCACTGGGCATACCGCTCGAAGGTCGATGACACGCTTCAACCTTATCGGATGTTCATCCCCACCGGCTACGACAAGAAGAAGAAGTGGCCGCTGGTGGTTGCGCTCCACGGCATGGGCGGTGACGAGAACTCGTTCTTCTCGGCATACAACAACGGCGAGATGAAGAAGTACGCCGAACAGCGCGGATATCTGATCGTCTGCCCGAAGGGGCGCGGCCCGACATCGATGTATCTTGCCAGCGCCGAAACCGACGTGCTGGACGTGATCGCGGAGATGAAACGCGAGTTCTCGATCGACGAGGACCGCATCTATCTGACAGGCCATTCGATGGGCGGTTACGGCACATGGTCGATCGCCGTCAACCATCCCGATATCTTCGCGGCGATCGCTCCGATCTCCGGCGGAGGCAATCCGTTCGTCATGGCGAAACTGAAGGGCGCCGCGCATATCCCGCAGCTCGTCATCCACGGAGACAACGATCCGACCGTCTCAGTCGAGGAATCGCGCAAGATGGTCAAGGCCGCGAAAGAGCTGGGCATCAAGGTGAAATACAACGAGATCCCCGGCGGCGACCATTCGAACATCGTCGTCCCGGGATTCAAGGACGTCTTCGACTGGTTCGACGAACACCGCCGTCCGAGCGCGGTTAAAGCGGCTGGTTCGTCGAATTGAGAATAAATCGCAAAGGGCGCGAAGAGAGCAAAGGAGTTGAATCGCAAAGATCGCAGAGGAGGCAAAGAATAATTGTGGAATCAGTTCACGAGTCCCATCCATTGGACAACAAATCGAGCATTGATATCCAAATGATTCCTTTGCTCCCTCTGCGGCATTTGCGTTTAACCAGTTAATAAACCTGGAAGGCTTTATGCATAAATTACAGCGATACGTTTTGTTACCGATAATGCTGACATGTCTGGCGATCGCGGCATTCGCTCAGGGCAAGCGGCCAATGACCTTCGACGATCTGATCGGGATGAAGCGGGTAGGAGATCCGCAGATCTCGCCCGACGGAACGAAGATCGCCTACGTCGTCAACGTCGTCAGCAAGTCCGAGAACCGCGGCAAGCGGAGCATCTGGATCGTCCCGACCTCGGGCGGCGCGCCGCGCGAATTCATCGCATCCGCTAAGAACGACGACACTCCGCGCTGGTCGCGTGACGGCCGGCGGATCGCCTTCCTCTCGACGCGTGACGGCGCGCCGCAGATCTACGTCGCCGATGCCGACGGATCGAGTCCCATGAAAGTTACCAGCGTCCCGGAGGGCGTCTCTGAGTTCATCTGGTCGCCCGACGGGAAGCTCTTCGCCTTCGTGACGGAGGTCTACCCCGAGTGCGCTGATCTGAAATGCACAGCCGAAAAGGGCGCGGCGGCAGAGGAGAGCAAGGTCAAGGCGGTCATCGCCGACCGGCTGCTCTTCCGCCACTGGTCATCGTTCAAGCTCGGCAAGCGGTCGCATCTCTTCGTCGTTTCCAGTTCGGGCGGAGATCCGCGCGACCTGACGCCCGGCGATTACGATGTCCCGCCGTTCTCGCTCGGCGATCCGACGGCATTCGATTTCTCGCCCGATTCGAGTGAGATCTGCTTCGCCCGCAACACTGAAAAGGTCGAAGCGATCAGCACCAACAACGATCTGTTTATCGTCCCGGTCGGCGGCGGCGAGGCGAAACGGATCACAGGCGGCAACATGGGTTCCGACACCACGCCGCGCTATTCGCCCGATGGCCGCTTCATCGCGTACCGTTCGCAGGAGCGCAACGGGTATGAATCCGACCGCTTCAGGCTCATGCTCTACGATCGTCAGGCCGGAACATCGCGCGAGCTGTCGAGAGGCTTCGATCGCAGCGTCGGCGAGTTCATCTGGGCGCCGGACATCAGGAACATTCTCTTCATCGGCGAGGACCGCGGGCGCGATCCGATCTGGTTCGCCCCGCTCAACGGCGACAAGTTCGGCCAACTGATCGGCAAATCGACCAACTCGAGCCTGAGCATCTCCGCCGACGGCAAAACCATCGCCTTCGCCCGGGTCAGCATGACCATGCCGACAGAGGTCTTCGCCGCCGAGAGCGCCGGCCGCAACGCGCGCCAGTTGACGCGGACCAATGAAGCTCTGCTCTCGCAGCTCGACATGAACCCGGCCGAGGATTTCGAGTACACCGGCGCGCTGAAAGCCAGAATCCATGGCTTCATCGTCAAGCCGCCGCAGTTCGATAGAACGAAG
>CALBSU010000676.1 GCA_937967285.1 uncultured Acidobacteriota bacterium | reverse complement strand
TTGAGCATGCGGTTTATCGTTCGTGCGGGCGGCATATTGCTGACAGGCGCGTTATGTCTGGGGGCGTTGATTCCTTTCGGGCGCGGCGAGGCTGCGCAGGAGGACGGCAGCATGGATGCGCTGATCCGGGGGATGCGCGGGCGGCTGGTCGAGACGCGCAGGGATTTTCATATGCATCCCGAGCTGTCGAACCGGGAGGAGCGGACCTCTAAAGTGATCGCCGAGAGGCTGAAATCGCTCGGATTTGACGAGGTCAGGACGGGCGTCGGCCGGCACGGCGTGGTCGGGATTCTGAAGGGCGGGCTGCCGGGCCCCGTGGTCGCGGTCCGTGCGGACATGGATGCGCTGCCGATCCAGGAGACGATCGACGTTCCCTACAAGTCGCGCAACGACGGCGTCAAGCATGCCTGCGGTCATGACGTGCACATGACGGTGCAGCTCGGCGTGGCGGAGGTGCTCAGCCGGATGCGTTCGAGGGTCCGCGGGACGGTCAAGTTCATCTTTCAACCGGCCGAGGAGGGCGCTCCGGCTGGAGAAGACGGCGGAGCCGACCTGATGATCAGGGAGGGCGCCCTCGAGAACCCGAAACCATCGGCCATCTTCGGGCTCCACGTCATGCCGAACATCGAGGTCGGCCGGATCGGCTACAACATCGGCCCGGCCATGGCCTCGTCCGACAGATTCACGATCACGATCCGCGGGAAAAAGGTGCATGGGGCCTACCCGCACGACGGAATCGATACGATCGTCGTCGCGGCCGAGTGCGTCACCGCGCTGCAGACCATTCGCAGCCGGCGGATCAATACCCAGGAGCCGCTGGTCATCACCATCGGCAGTTTTCACGGCGGGAACCGGTTCAACATCATCGCCGACGAGGTGCGGCTCGAGGGGACGATGCGTACTTTAAATGAAGAGGTCCGGAAGGACGCCATCGAAATGATGAAGCGGACACTGGCGGGCGTGACCTCAGCTTACGGCGCGGCCTACACTCTCGAAATGGGAGACAACAATCCCGTCACCTTCAATGATCCCGCGCTGGTCGAGGCGACCCTCCCCGTCATGCGGCGAGTCCTCGGGGAAGGGAATCTGACCACGCCGAGGCCGCAGATGGGAGCCGAGGACTTCTCCCGCTATCAGCAGGTGATCCCCGGATTCTTCTATTTCCTCGGCGTCGGCAACAAGTCGCGCGGCATCACGGCGATGATCCATACGCCGGAATTCGACGTCGATGAGGAGAGCCTCGTCATCGGCGTCAGGCTTCAGACAGGCATCGTGCTCGATTATCTCGACAGGAATGCGTCGAAATGAAGGAGATCAGTTCGCGATTTCGTTCATCGGTCGATAATTTCGTGACGCGTCATTGAGGATCTTCGAGAGGTCTATGATCGTCAGCAGGTCCGTCTGGGCCTGTGCCGCGAGATCGGTATTGAAGACTTTACTGTTCTGGTGGATCGGATTGTGAGCGAATTCCCGGACCAGCGTCGCCAGCCGCTGGATCGATTCGTCGAAATCTTCCGGCGTATCGATCTCTTTTTCGATCTCGATCTTTTCGGCCAGATCGCCGAGAGCCATCAGGCCGCGCAGGGTTTTGGCGTTCTTGTTGATGCTCCGGACGTGCCTCGATAGATCGCGGGAGGACAGGCTGCGGTTCCTGTGCTCCTTGAGCAGTTTCTGGCTGTTGAGCTGGATGTCGCGGAAGTTCTTCGTGAACTGTTCCCGGAGCTGTTTTCGCGTCCGATCCCGTTCGGCGGCTGAGCTGGTTATCGGCGGCTGCGCGAGGATATCTGCGGCTGTCAGCGCCAGCATCGTCATCAGGAATATGCCTGCCAGACGGATCCGCCCGAAAACAGGTCTGCTTTTCTCCTGTTTCCCGGAGCCCGGTCCGTCATTGATAACTGCTCGAATCATCCATCCAAACCTCGATATTTACCCAGCGATACGTCGAATCTGATGATTCAAGTATAGCAGGCCGGCAGGGCGCGGCAAAACAGGGGGCCGGCGCGCTCAGACGGTCGCGAAGGCTCTCCGCGCGGCCTCGATCGTGCGATCGATCGTCTGATCGTCATGCATGATCGAGACGAATCCGGCCTCGAACTGCGACGGAGCCAGATAGACGCCCTCCGAGAGCATGGCGTGGAAGAACCTCGAGAATGCCTCGCGGTCGCTCTTCGATGCGCTCGTCCAGTCGCTCACCGGATCGGGCGAGAAGAAGGAGGTGAACATCGAACCGACGCGATTCGATGTCGTCTTCCAGCCGGCCTCAGCGGCCGCATGTCCCATCCCCTCGACCAGTCTCCGGGTCGAGCGATCGAGCGCCGGATAGGGATTGAGCTTTTTCAGCAGCCGGAGCGTCGTCAGCCCGGCGGTCACCGCCAGCGGATTGCCCGAAAGCGTGCCGGCCTGGTAGACGGGGCCGACCGGCGCGACGACATCCATGATTTCGCGCCGTCCGCCGAAAGCGCCGACCGGCAGGCCTCCGCCGATGATCTTGCCCAGGCAGGTCATGTCCGGCCTGATACCGTAGAGCTGCTGCGCCCCTCCGCGCGCAACCCGGAATCCTGTCATCACTTCATCGAAGATGAGCACGGCATCGTGCTTCTCGGTGATCCTCCGAACCTCCTGCAGATAACCTTCCAGCGGGGGAACGCAGCCCATGTTGCCGACCACCGGCTCGATGATCACGGCGGCGATCTCGCTGCCGGCTGCGTCGAAGACCGCGCCCAGGGCCGCCGGATCGTTGAACGGGACGGTGATCGTGCTGGCAGCAACCTCGGGCAGCACGCCGGGCGAGTCCGGCAGACCGAGCGTGGCTACGCCGGACCCGGCCCTCACCAGCAGGCTGTCCCCGTGGCCGTGATAACAGCCCTCGAACTTGACGATCTTCGATCTGCCCGTGAATCCGCGCGCCACGCGCAGAGCCGACATCGTCGCCTCGGTTCCGCTCGATGTCAGCCGCAGCTTCTCGATCGACGGAAAGGCCTCGATCACCTCGTCCGCAAGTTCGATCTCCAGTTCGGTCGGCGCACCGTAGCTCGTCCCCCTGAGCGCCGCTTCCCGGATCGCTTCGATCACCTCCGGATGGGCATGCCCGAGAATCATCGGGCCCCACGAACCGACATAGTCGATGTAGCTTTTCCCATCCGCGTCCGTGATCGTCGCTCCTGAAGCCGATCTGATGAAGAGCGGAGTCCCTCCGACCCCGCGAAATGCCCTGACGGGACTGTTGACGCCGCCCGGAATGACCCTCTGCGCCCGGTCGAAGAGCGACGCCGATGCGGGATGCAGTTCTCTCGATTTCTCCATATTCAATTTATCCATGATAGTTTCGATAATGTCCGAATCTTGCGTTGAACGTGCCGCTGTGGGATGATTCGCACGCTTCATCAAATTTACATGCTATTTTAACATAATCAAGGAGGCCGCTTTGAACTCTGAGTTGAGCCAACTCATCAGAATTCAGGAAGTCGATCTCGAAATCAAAAAGCTGCAGGAAGAGATCGCGTCGCTCCCGGTTCGCCAGAGCGAACTCGAATCGCAGTTCGCCGCATCGGTCAGGGAATATCTGGATATCAGGCAGTCGCTCGACGAAGCGCTGGCCGCCAGGAAGAACCTCGAATCTGAACTCGAAACCGAACAGCAGAAGAATCAGAAGTTCAAGGACGACCTGATGAAGGCCACCAACGAACGTGAGTACTCAACCGCGATCCGCGAAATCGACGTTACGGCCAAGGCCATCAGCTCGCACGAGACGGAGATTCTCAAGCTGATGGAGAAGATCGAAAAACTCGAAGCTCAGGTCGCCGAGAAGACTCCTGAAATGGAGGCGCGCCGCGCAGAGGTCGACAAACAGCTCTCCGCCTGGACAGCCGAAAGCGAATCCGACAGGCTCAAGCTCGATGCCCTCAGTGCCGAACGCGCTCCTCTGCTCGATGCGCTCAGCACGGATGCCCGCGCCACTTACGAAAGACTCTCGAAGATGAAATCCGGCACTCCGCTGGCCGAGGCTCGCGACTACTCCTGCCTCGCCTGCCGCATGAAGATCCGCCCCCAGGTCTTCAACGATATCAGACGCGCCGAAAAGATCATCACCTGCGAAAACTGCGGACGAATACTTTATTTTAAGTAAGTAACTGCTCAGCCATTTTAGTGGGACATTCTCATATCAAGCCCGCGGAGCGGGC
>CALBSU010000675.1 GCA_937967285.1 uncultured Acidobacteriota bacterium | reverse complement strand
CCGATGGTCGTCGGAGTGATGCTCCACAGGGCTCGGACCAAAGTAAAAAAAGAGATCGGAGATTTCCTGGAGGGAGGAAGATCCTGACGCGAGAGATGGATGAATGACCATCAGATGGAGAAAAGCCATGAGAAAGACTGAAAGAGAACTCAACGAACTTCTTGATGAGACGACGGCCACGATTCGCGGCGAAAAGCTGGATAACGCCGTCGTCGAGGGATCGGCAAATCGCGTCTGGACGAGGATCGCCGGCGAGCAGGCCGCGGCCGAGGCCGGGATCACGCCGGTCGAACAGCTCCGCAGCTGCGATGATTTCCAGGCGCTCATTCCGGCCTACATGCAGGGATACCTGTCGAGCGCCCGGACGATGCTGCTTGAAGATCATACGCGCGAGTGCGTTCCGTGCCGCAAGGCTCTCAAGGACGCCCGCAACGGCAGCCGCGCCGCCGAGCAGCTCGAATCGCAGCGCGCGAAAGTGGCGGCTTCGGCCTTCCGCTCGACCGTTCTTCGGTGGGGCATCGCGGCGGCGCTGGTGATCGGCGTCGGCCTGGTCTCGTGGCCGTGGGTCCAGCGCTTCACCAATTCCGTCAGCACGCTCAACGCCATCGTCGAGGCGTCCAACGGCAACCTCTACAAGGTGACCGACAACGCCACGCTGCCGATCAAAACTGGCGACCGGCTGCAGCGCGGAGAGCGCGTCCGCACGGCGAAGAATTCAAACGCCGTCATCAAGCTGGCCGACGGGTCGCTGGTCGAGATGCGCGAGCGGTCGGAGTTTTCCGTCAGCGACAACTCCGGCGGATCGACCATCAATCTCGAGCGCGGCAACATCATCGTTCAGGCGGCGAAACAGGGCGATCGCAAGCTCTTCGTGGCGACCGAGGACGCTCTGATCTCGGTCACGGGCACGATCTTCTCGGTCAACAACGGGACCAAGGGATCGCGCATCTCCGTCATCGAGGGCGAGGTTCGCGTCGATCAGTCGGGTAAAGAGCGCGTGCTCAGGCCCGGCGACCAGGTGACGACTCACGACAGCATCGAGCGCGTCGCCGTGCAGGACGAGGTCAGCTGGAGTCGCAACTCCGAGAAGTACAAGAGCCTGCTGGCCGCCGCCGAAGAGGTCCGGAAAGAGGTCAACGCCCGCGTGGCAATGCCCGCCAACCGCTATTCGACGCGCCTGCTCGACCTGATGCCGGAAGAGACGGCGTTCTTCGTCGCGCTGCCGAACATCAGCGCGATGCTTGCCGATGCCAATCGCATCCTGCAGGACAACATGCAGCAGAGCCCCGAACTGCGCGAGTGGTGGGGCGATCGGAACGCCGCCTCGAAGAACGGCCGCGGCGTCAATGAGGCGATCGAATTCGTCCGCGAGTTCGGCAGCTATCTCGGCGACGAGATCGTCATCGGAGCGCCGATCCGTCAGAAGGGCGGCAGCCCCGAAGAGCCCGTCATCGTGGCCGAAGTCCGCGATGCGGCCGGAATGAAGTCATTCATTGAAAACAGGCTGAGCGGTCTCGACGAAGCCAGGAACAAGATTCATCTGATCGCCGATCCGCTGAGCGCCACTGCGGCGAATACGAGCGGCGAGTTCTACATCTGGATGGAGAACGACCTGCTGGCCGCCTCGCCGAAGCTCGATTCGCTCAAGTCGATGGCGACGCGCGTCAGGACGAGGAATCTCGGACGCTTCGCCGCCTCGCCCTTCAGGGCGCACGTGGCAGGGCTCTACCGCGAGGGCGCGGGTCTGCTGATCGCCGCCGATCTCGAGCGGATCTTCACCCGCGAGATGCGCGCCGACAAGGAGGCCGCGGTCGCACAGCGCCTCGGGCTGAGCAATCTTCGGTACTTCGCGGTCGAGGTCAAGCAGAAGGGCGGCAAGCCCTACAATCGCGCGGTCGTCAGCTTCCAGGAGAACCAGCGCGGATTCACTTCGTGGCTGGCGGCTCCGGGACCGATGGGCGCTCTCGAGTTCATCTCGCCGGACGCCAACATCGTGGCAGCGTTCGTCGTCAAGGAACCGACCGCGCTGGTCGACGACCTCTTCAGCACGCTCCAGACGGCCGATCCCGAAGCCTGGCAGCAGCTCCAGAAGCTCCAGACCGAGCAGGGCATCGATCTGAGGGAAGATGTGGCCGCGCCGATGGGCAGCGAGTATGCGTTCGCTCTCGACGGACCCGTCCTGCCGATGCCTTCGTGGAAGGCGGTCTTCGAGGTCGATGATCCGGCACGCCTGCAGCAGACCTTCGAGTCGGTCGTCACGCGCCTCAACCAGGCGATGGCCGAGCACGGCAAGAAGGGCCTCGAGTGGAGCAGCCAGGAGGGCGGCGGCTGGAAGTTCTACACGCTCAAGTC
Source organism: uncultured Acidobacteriota bacterium (assembly GCA_937967285.1). GTDB lineage: Bacteria > Acidobacteriota > Blastocatellia > RBC074 > RBC074 > JADJXM01. The sequence continues at coordinate 2,446 of CALBSU010000675.1, read as the reverse complement.
GCTCGACCTCGGTCTCGAAGTCAACTACGCCTACGCTTACGGCTACCTGGTCGCCGCGCCCAGCCGCTCGCTGGTCGAGAACGCCATCAAGTACCGCGAGTCCGGCTATTCGCTGCTCCAGTCCTCGAAGTTCCGCGCTTCGCTGCCGGAGGACAAGCAGGCCAACTTCTCGGCGATGGTCTACCAGAACATCGGACCGCTGGTGAAGCCGCTCAAGGGCGTCAGCCGCGGGATGACCTCGAATGCGCCGAAGGGCGCGCGCCAGGCGCTCGATGCGCTGATGACGGACAAGGCCGGACTGGCCTACGTCTACGCGCTCAACGATCGCTTCATCTTCTCGGTCAACACAGAAGATGGCGCGCTCGGCCTGAGCCCGTCGGACTTCCTCGGACTGCCCGGTTCATCCGGACTGGCCGGTCTGCTCAAGGGAGTCGGGAAGTAGACCGAACAGGTCGTTAACCAAACGCACGTCGACCGGTGGAGGTTTTATCCTCTCATCGGTCGACGTGCGTTTGTGCATTGACGGCCAATTCGTTGAAAATAAAAGCAGATAACATTCAATCGATTGGAACATCGCGGTTGCTGTCTGCGTAAGCGTTTGTGCTTCAGGACAGATCAGGATCACACTTTGCGGAGGCTTGATTTATGAATTCCAGAATGTCCAGGCTGCCGGCTCTGATAATTGCGGCGATCTGTCTGGCGACGGTCGCAGGATGCAGTCGGTACCTGGCCCCGAAGGATTACAAGGACGCGGATGTTCCGGGATATACCGATCCGAATGACAAAAAGGTACCCGGTCAGGCGGCGAGCATCGCCATCGAGGACGACCTGCCGGCCGACAATGAGTTCACTGTTCGCGAGGAGATCCGCAGGCGCTACCAGCTCAATCCCGGAGCAACGGTCTATGTCAGCAGGATCTCCGGGCCGGTGAAGATCGAGACCGCCGACATCGCCGAGGCTGAGATGCTTCTGGTCAGGGCCGCGAAGAAGAAAGACGATCTGCAGTATCAGCAGTTCGCCGTCGAGCAGTCTCCTGAAAATCTGTCTATCTATACCGCCAGCGATCGTCACAGCGTCTTCTCGTCGATTCGCTCGCCGGAATCGGAGATCCGTCAGCACGTCATTCTGCGTCTTCCTCGCAAGGTGAATCTCGAGGCCGGCAGGATATCCGGCGGGCTGACGGCCGGGCAGATCGAGGGGCGCGTCGAACTGCGGAACATTGAGGGGCGCGTCAAGGTGGACAGGGCACTCGGTCAGTCGGAGCTGTACGGCCTCAACGGCGAAGCGGACGTGACATTCGGACCGCTCAACGGGCGCGGAATCGATGTCGGCGGGATCTCGGGCAATCTGACCATGCGCTTTGAGGGAGAGGTCAATGCCGATATGCGCATCCGGGGCGTGAGCGGTAAATTCCAGAATGAGCTCGATCAGTCAGCGGACAAGAGCGAATCGTCACGCCCGGGCTGGAAGGTGATTCAGATCGGCGCCGGCGGATCAGAGATCGATATTCGCGGTATCAATGGAAATCTGACGTTGACCAAAGCCGGAGGAGGAAAATGAGCACGGATCACATCATCGAGCTTGACCGGTTGCGGATAGAGTTCGGCAAGCGAACGATTCTGCAGGACCTCGAGGGGCGGCTGCGCGGGCGCTGCATCGGATTGCTCGGGCCCAACGGAGCAGGCAAGACGACGCTCATTCATACGCTGCTCGGGTTTCATCCGCCCGCCTCCGGGACGGCTCGCATCTTCGGCAGGGATGTCAGGACCGACGGCAAGCAGATCCGTTCGGTCATCGGGTACATGCCCGAACGCGACTCCTTCCTCGCCGATCAGACCGCCGTCCATTTCGTCCGGCTGATGGCGGAGCTTTCGGGCCTGCCGCGCGAAGCCGCGCTCGAACGCGCCCACGAAGCGCTCTTCTACGTCGGCCTCGGCGAGGCCCGCTACCGCAAGCTCGGGACATACTCGCTCGGCATGAAACAGCTCGCCAAACTGGCCCAGGCCATCGTCCACGGTCCGCGCCTGATCTTCCTCGATGAACCGACCAACGGGCTCGATCCCCCGGCCAGAAAGCGGATGCTCGAACTGATCCGCGAGATCCGGGACTCCGGGCGCGCCCATCTCATCTTCTCCTCCCATCTGCTGCGCGATGTCGAGGAGTGCTGCGACGAAGTGCTGATCCTCAAGGACGGCCGCATCGCCGCCAACGTCCATCTGGAAGAGGAACGCCGGGCCAATCGCAAGTTCATCGAGATGGAGACTCGCGGCGCTCCGCCGGAGTTCGCCGAATCGCTGGCCGCGCTCGGCTGCGAGTTCGCCTCGACCGGCGCCAACCGGATCAAACTGATCATGCAGGACGGCGTCGAAATCCGCGATCTGTATAAACTGGCGGCCGAACGGAACATTCAGATCCGCCGCCTCAATTTCAAACGCGACTCGCTCGA
>CALBSU010000674.1 GCA_937967285.1 uncultured Acidobacteriota bacterium | reverse complement strand
TTGATGATCGGGTTATCTGTCGCCGCTCACGCGGCTTGAATGCATTGCGCCTCTGGTTCCCCGGGTTTCGCTCGGCCTGTGGCCTCGCTTCACCCGGGGCTACAATCTGTCACCCGCTCCGCGGGCTTGCTCTCCAATGGAGGCTGAGCAGTTACTTGTACTTTTTACTTTCTACTTTCTACTTTCTACTTTTATAGCGGTCCACCGGCCTTTCGATCCACATCGATCCTTGGCGGTTCGGGGGTGAAATCTTCGCCCGGGTTGATGAACTGGTTGCGTTCGAAGTTGTACTGCTTGTCGTAGAGTTGTTTGTAGCGGCCGTCGATTGCGAGCAGCTCTTCGTGGGATCCGCGTTCGACGATCTCGCCGTTTTCGAGGACCAGGATCTGGTCGGCACTGCGGATGGTCGAGAGCCGGTGAGCGATGACGAAGGTGGTGCGTCCCTGGCGGAGGGTCTTCAGGCCGTCCTGGATCAGGGCTTCGCTTTCGCTGTCGAGGCTCGAGGTCGCTTCATCGAGGATGAGAATCCGTGGATTGGCCAGGATCGCGCGGGCGATCGCGATGCGCTGACGCTGGCCTCCCGAAAGTTTGACTCCGCGCTCGCCGACGATCGTCTCGTAGCCTTTCTCGAATCCCTGGATGAATTCGTCGCAGTGGGCTACGCGGCTGACGGCGATGATCTCTTCCATCGAGGCATGCGGTTTGGAGAAGCTGATATTTTCGGCCACCGTTCCGTCGAAGAGGAAGTTGTCCTGCAGGACGACTCCGAGGAAGGCGCGATAGTCGCGGAGTTTGACGGCGGAAAGCTCCCGGCCGTCGATCCGGATGATGCCGGCGAGCGGGCGGTTGAAGTTCATGATCAGACTGATCAGCGTGCTCTTGCCCGATCCGCTGGAGCCCACCAGCGCCGTCGTCGATCCGGCGGGAGCCGTGAACGAAACGTTCTTCAGGACGGGAACTCCGGGGTTGTATTCGAAGCTGACGCCGTCGAACTCGACCTCTCCGCGGATCTCCCTGATCGCATGTTTGTTGGCGTCCTCCTCGTCCTCGGTCGGCATGCTCATGATTTCCCGGATCCGGTCGAGACCGGCGAAGGCCTCAGTGATCTGAGTTCCGATGGCGGCGATCTCGATCACAGGCATGGCCATCAGGCCCGTGAAGAAGATGTACATGAAGAGGTCGCCGAGAGTCATGGTTCCGGCGAGAACGGAGTTGCCGCCGACCAGGATCATGACCACTCCGATTGCGCCGACGATGACAGAGGAGAAGGCGGTGATCGCGGAGACGCCCGTCATTGTCTTCCTGACGTTGCGGAAAAGCCTGTGCGCCCCGCGCGCGAAGACCAGCTCCTCGCGTTTCTCCGCGGTGTAGGCCTTGACGATTCTGATGCCTCCGAGCGATTCGCCGAGCCTGCCGGTGATGACGCTCTGGATCTCTCCGCGTTCGCGGAAGATCGGCCGCAGGCGCTGAAAAGCGTACGCCAGAACGCCTCCGAAGGTGAGCAGCACGATGATCGTTACCGATGTCAGCTTCCAGTTGAGATAGAAGAGCACGACCAGAGCGATCGCGGCGGTGATCAGGCTGCCGGTCAACTGCACCAGGCCTGTGCCGACCAGGTTCCTGACTCCTTCGGCGTCGTTCATGATCCGCGAGATCAGCTTGCCGGTCTGCGTCGAGTCGAAATAGCGGATCGGCAGCCTCTCGACGTGAGCCATGACCCTCTTGCGCATCTCGGTGATGGCCCGTTGCGCCGCCACCCCGAGCACCTGCGAGAGCGTAAAAGAGGTCGCTGCCTGGACCATTGTCGCCAGGCCGGCCGCAAGAGCGATTGGCATCAGCAGTTCGCCCCGCTGCTTGACGATCACTTCGTCGATCAGATATTTCGAGGATGCCGGAAGAACCAGCCCGACAAGCCGGTTGACGAGCATGAGCACCGCGCCGATAGCCAGCCTGTTGCGATACGTCGATATCAGAACCCTGGCTTCACGCCAGGCATCGGACCAGTTGACCTTTCTCTTCTTCTCTTCCGCCATATCCTTCTTCTCCAGAACGGCCGCCGTTAGTCAAATACAGCCCGGCCCGGCAATGTCCGTGCATCGCATCGGGCTGGCCGAAAAATGATCATGTTGTTGACTGTTTTATCCGGTACCGGCGTGAATCAGTTGCGATGATCCGATGCTTTGCCGGATCTGAAAGGGATGGGGCGGGTAGTGGGTCTCGAACCCACGGCCTCCAGAGCCACAATCTGGCGCTCTAACCTACTGAGCTATACCCGCCACAGGTGTTTGCCTGAAAAGCAAGCGACAATCTTACTCACACGGATGATATTTTTCAAGCGGGAAAGTGGTAAGTCAGTCGAGCGCGAGACGAATGATCGGGGCCAGCCTGTCCAGATCCGCGAGGAAGCCGTCGTGACCATGATTCGATTCGAGTTCGACGTATTCAGCCCTCACGCCGGCATCGACCATTCGATCGGTCAGCGAGCGCACGTCCGCGGCAGGGAAGAGCCAGTCCGAGGAGATCCCGACCATCAGCACTTTCGACCGGATTCGTTCGAGAGCCTCTTTTTCTGTATCGTAACCCGATGCCGGTTCGTAGTTGTCCATCGCTTTTGTAATCAGGATGTACGAATTGGCGTCGAAGCGGCGAGTGAAGATCTCGCCCTGATAATCGAGGTATCCGGCGACATCGTATCGCTCCGCGATGGAGTTGGCGGGGTTCTCGCCTGTCCTGTTCGGAGCCCTGCCGTAGCGCTCTTCGAAGAGTTCCGCCGATTTATACGAGCACATGGCGATGGCCCGTGCCAGCGCAAGTCCCGAGATCGGAGGATCTCCGTCGTAATAATCGCCGCCCTTCCAGTTGGTGTCGTTGCTGATCGCGGTCCTCTGGAGATGGTTGAGGGCGAGTCCCATGGCGTGAAGCGGAGCCGCCCCGATGGCAATCGTTCGAGCGACCTGATCGGGATAATCTATCGACCACTGAATGGCCTGCATCCCGCCAACCGATCCGCCGATCACCGCATGCAGCTTTCTGATTCCCATCTGTTCGATCAGCGCGGACTGCGCTCGCACCCAGTCGCGCAGACTGAGCAGCGGGAATCTCGATCCGTAAGGTCTGCCGGTTCCGGGATCGATCGATGCCGGGCCGGTCGATCCGTAGCAGGACCCGATCACATTGATCCCGATCACGCACTGGCGGCTCAGATCGAAAACGGTGTTGTCGCGGAAGAACGGGTCCCACCAGTCAGCGACGCGCGCCGATCCTGAAAGAGCATGACAGACCAGAATCGCATTGCTCTTCTTCTCGTTCAGCTTTCCGTATGTCGCATAGTGAAGGCTGACCTCCGGAAGAACGGCCCCGGAGTCGAGTTCGAAGGGCCCCTGCTTCGTCAGCAGAAAATCTCCTTCGAATGTTGGGGGTATCGGTTCGCTCATATTAATTGTCGGCGGCAGGCGGTATGCTGCAGGCAGATTGTTTTGGATTGTTGGTTGATTGTGATCATGCGATCATCCACAGATTGTATTCTTGAAGTCCTGCGAACTGCCTGCCGCATACCGCCTGCTAACAACTTACTGTCCCGCAGCCTTCAGCGCGCTGTCGAGATCGGCGATGATGTCGCGGATATCCTCGATACCGACCGAAAGCCTGATCAATCCGGGAGTGACGCCCGTGGTAGCCTGTTCCTCCTCGGTCAACTGCGAATGTGTGGTCGAGGCGGGATGGATGACCAGCGACTTGGCGTCTCCGATGTTTGCAAGAAGGCTGAAGAGCTTGACTTCATTGATGAACTTTTTGCCGGCTTCGAGACCTCCGCGGATGCCGAAAGTGACGAGCGCTCCGGATCCGTTCGGCAGATACTTGCCGGCCCGCGCGTGATACGGGCTCGATTCCAGGCCGGGATAGTTGACCCATTCCACCTGCGGGTGATCGACAAGGAATTTCGCCACCGCGCCGGCATTCTCTGAATGGCGTTCCATCCTCAGATGGAGTGTTTCGGCGCCCTGCAGGATCAGAAATGCGTTGAATGGCGAGAGCGACGCGCCGATGTCGCGAAGTCCCTGAACTCGCGCCTTGAGGATGAAGGCGAGGGGGCCGAACGCATCGGTGTAGACCAGTCCGTGATACGACGGATCGGGCGTGGTGAAATCGGGGAAGCGTCCCGAAGCCTTCCAGTCGAACTTGCCGGCGTCGACGATGATTCCGCCGATCGAGGTCCCGTGACCGCCGATGAACTTGGTCAGCGAATGGATGACGATATCGGCTCCGTGCTCGATCGGTCGGCAGAGCGCCGGCGACGGAGTCGTATTGTCGATCATCAGCGGCAGGCGGTTTTCATGCGCGATCGCGGCGAGCTTCTCGATGTCGACGATGTCGAGTTTCGGATTGCCGACCGTTTCGGTGTAGACCGCTCTGGTCCGGTCGTTGATGGCCGCCCGCAGTCCGGCTTCGTCCTCGGCATCGACGAACCTGACCGTGATCCCCAGTTTCGGCAGCGTGTAGTGAAAAAGATTGTATGTGCCGCCGTAGAGAGATGTCGTCGAGACGATCTCGTCGCCGGCGTTGGCCAGGGTCAGGATCGCCAGCGTCTCGGCCGCCTGACCCGATGAGAGCGCCAGCGCGGCGGCGCCTCCCTCGAGCGCTGCGATTCGCTTCTCGAGCACATCGGTCGTCGGATTCATGATCCGCGTGTAGATGTTGCCGAACTCCTTGAGCGCGAAGAGGCGCGCGGCGTGATCGGCGTCCGAGAAGTTATAGGATGTCGTCTGGTAGATCGGGACGGCCCGGGCGTTGGTTGTCGGATCCGGGTCCTGTCCTCCGTGGATGGCCAGTGTGTTGAAGTGTAACGGTGTCTCGTCTGACATTTGTTCTCTCCTTGATCGACGGGTTTCAAACAAACGTGGACTGGTGACGAACTTGCCGTGTAACTGCAGAAGCCTGGAAACCAAAAACCCAGCGCCAAAGATTGCGCTGGGGTTCCCGCTGTGTCACGTTGAGAACGTAAACGCTCTTTAGCAGTTTTTTACGTGGAGCAAGTCGCTTAAATCGCCACGCGATATATCAATTTCTAACCTCGGGGAGTCTATGGCAGAATGTCGTCACTGTCAACTTTATCAGGATATAATCGAGGACCATGGAACGTACTATCACCGTCCCCCGGGGGATACTGAAAGCCATTGAGGATCACGCCAGAGCCGTGAATCCGGAGGAGTGCTGCGGACTGCTGTCGGGCAACGACGGCGCCGTCGATCTGTTTCATCCGCTCCGCAATAATTCATCCGATCCGAAGAGCCGTTACTTCGCCTCGCCCGAAGACCTGTTCGAGGCGATGCGCGAAATGCGCTCGCAGGGCAGGAACATGCTCGCGATCTATCATTCGCACCCGAACGGTTCGGCCTACCCGTCACAGATCGATATCGAACTGGCTTTTTATCCCCACGTTGCGTATCTGATCCAGACGCTCGCGCCGGAGCCCGAAATCCGTGCATTCAGGATCGAGGCCCGGACGGTCAGCGAGATCGGGATCGAGATCGTCGAGCGGGAGTGGCGTGAAGTTCCCGCATTGAGCGCCGCGGCATCGGCGGTGGCGCGGACAGAGGAGTTCGTCAAGCCCGCGCCGGCGGTAATCGAAGAACCACGGGTTTCAATTCAGGAAGAGATCGTGACCGAGGTGCCCGCCGAAGCTGAAGTCGCCGAGCCCCTGCCTGTCGAGGTGGTCGAGGAAATTGAAGAGATCCTTGCCGCGCCCGCCCAACCCGTCGTCGAGGAGCCTGCCGGATTCATCGAGCGCATTATTCGAAGAGTCAGGAGCTGGCTCTAGTTCGGAGCACGCATGGAGTACCGCGTTTACGCGGGTCTTATCCTGTTGAACGAAGACCTGCGTAAACGCGGTATTCCATGCGTGTTCACCTGAGCAATCCTTCCTTGAATCCGATCTCATAGACCAGGAAGAGTCCGAAGCCGAGACTGAAGAGTCCGGCGAAAGCCCGGACTGCAAGGTTCGTGCGGGAGAATCCGCGGGCGGTGATCAGCGCCGGGAGGCCCAGCAGGAGGCTCATGATCATCATTCCGCCGACTGAGCCGGCTCCGAAGACTGCGATGTAGGCGAACGCCAGGGCGGGCGATTTGATTGTAGCCAGGACGGCGAGCATGAGTGCCGCGCTGCCGGCCAGACCATGCACCATGCCGATGATCAGAGGGCGGAGTCCGAACCTCAGTCCGTGGTGTGTGCCTGTCTCGTGCGCACCGGCCTCGGCGTGGAGATGCGGGTGAGCATGAGTCAGTTCGCCGTGCGAGTGGCTGTGGAAGTGCAGCCTGTCGCCCCGGAGCAGTTTCCAGAGAACGTTGGCCCCGAGGCCGATCAGCATCAGCGCGACCATGAATTCGAGGTGCTTCTCGTATTTCTCGATGCGAATGTTGAGCAGGATGACGCCGACGCCCGCGATGAGCAGCGAGATGGTGTGGCCGAGCCCCCAGATTCCGCCGATGATCATGGAGCTGAAAACGTTTCTCCGTTCGCAGACGATGGTCGAGACGGCGGCGAGGTGATCGGTGTCGAGCGCGTGCCGGAGCCCGATGAAGAGGCCCAGTCCGAGGATCGCGATGGCGGATGTCTGCCCTGTCGTCTCGAGTTCAGTGCCCCAGAAACCGTCTGGGAGAACGAATCCGCCCTCGATAACCTGATAGCAGATGGCGAGGCCGAGGCCGACGACGACCAGAGAACTCAGGACCGGCAGATACTTCATCATTCTGCCCGATCCGGGTATCAGCGTTATGAACCTCCCGCCGTAGATGAAGGCCAGTCCGATAGCGGTCAGGACCGCCGCCAGACCCAGGCTGAACGCGACGATCAGGACAAGTCCGAAGCCGACCCTGCCGAGCGATATCGATGCCAGCAGCACGACCAGCGCCGAGGGGCAGGGCAGCAGTCCACCCGATACGCCGAGCGCGATCAGATTGCGCGGCGATAACGGGTTGCCTTCGGGCGGCAGGTGCGTGTGGGAATGTTCATGCCGGTCGATCCCGAGCGCCGAATTGAGCCGCCTGATGAAGAGGCTCAGTCCGATCCCGACGACCATCGCTCCGGAGACGAAACTGAGCAGGGGATAGAGGGTTTCGGGCAGGATGTACCGCGAAGCATAGAGCGTGACCAGACCGAGCGCGAAGACGCCGATCGTGTGCGTGATGGTGACCGTCAGGCCGAGCAGCGCGGCGTGCCGTGCGGTCCCGCGCGATCCGACCAGATACGCGCCGACGATCGCTTTGCCATGACCCGGCGAGAGCGCATGGATCCCTCCCAGGCCGAATGCGATCAGCAGCGCCATGATCAGGAAGCCCGGCGTGATCTCCGGTACCGCGATCAGCGAGGCGAACCTGTCTTTGACCATCACCGCAGGTTTGCCGTCTCGCAGCCGGAGAGGATTCGCGCCCTCGGGAGCCGGCCCGATCGTCGCGGCCCATTCACCGCTTCTCTCATCGAGAGGCGCCATCAGCATCTCTTCGGGATAGGTCCTCAACTCGTTCGTCACAGGGTTCCCGTATATCGACGAATCGTAAATGCTGACTGCATCGCCCGGCGAGACCGCCAGTTCGCGCCATCCGGCGCGGTCACTCTGGTTCAGATTCTCGAATTTGAAACGGAGCGCGGAGCCCGGGAAGTTCAGCGGACCTTCGAGATCGAAGACCATCCGCATCGTCGCCAGCCCCATCTGATCCGAACCGGACTGGCCCGGCAGCAGGCCGATCTCCTTCGCGACCGGCGACAGCGCGACCGGTTTTGAATTCACGGTCAGCCTGAGGTTCTCGAGATAGCTGTCAGCGACCGTTCCGAGGTAGTCGTCGAGCTCTTTTTTCGAGAGAGAGCCGCTGCCGTCGGTGTCGGCTGTCTGGCACTCCTGAAAGGTGGGAATCTCCGCCAGGTCCACGACGTGCCGGACTTTAACGCGGTCGGGCGAAACGACGATCCGGCTGAAGTGGTTGACCGAGAACTGCCCGAGCGGATGAGCTCGCGCCACTCCGGCCAGAATCAACGCCGCCGCGATTGCCAGCAGCAGCCCGATCGTTCGACAGGCAGCGCCGGCGCGCGTGTATCTCGAGAGTCCGGTGAATGTCATTGATAGACCAGAAAGTAGTTGTTATCGAGAAAATCGTACTTCTCGACCTGTTTGAAGCCGGCGGCCTTTATCCATTTTTCGAGATCGTCGGTCGAGTAGCGCATGCTCTCATGCCCGGCGGGCCACTCCTTCGAAAAGTCGATGAGGGCCAATCTCCCGCCCGGCTTCAGATACTGCCGCAGCTTCTTCAGATACGGCCCCTGATTTTCGATGTGATGCAGCGTGTCGATGATGACGATCAGGTCGACCTTCTCCGGAATCTTCGCGTCGTCGAACGGCGCGAGCACGGTCCGGATGTTCTTCAAACCGCTCTCGGCAGCCGTCTTGTCGACGTGCTTGAGCAGTGCCGGATCGACATCGACGGCGTAGACGATTCCGCTGTCGCCGACGGCCTTCGCCAGGGGGCGGGTGAAGAGACCGGACCCCGAGCCCACATCCGCCACCTTGAGTCCCTCGGAGATCTTCAGCACGCTGATCACCCGATCGATCTGGAGACCGCTGATGCGGCTCTCGGATTCGAGCAGTTTGATGTACTCCTCGGCGGTCCGCCGCTGCTGCGGAGCCTGACCGAGGACCGACAGTCCCGCGGCCGATACCACGATGATGAGTGCGAACAGATGGAATGCGGCTCTTTTCATATGACTCTCCTTGTTATGTCCGGGCGTCAAGCCAGCCTCGTTTAAGAGCAATGTAGTAGATCAGAATACCCGCGAGAATAGTCAGAAAGGCGGCTCCGGTCGGCACCGGGCGCTCTCTCAGCCCCTGAATGATAGCAGTCGCCTCGAGGATCAGGAAGACCGCCGGCGTGACGGGATAACCGGGCGTCAGAAAGAAGTTTTCCGAGGTGTTCCTGCGCGGCAGAGTGTAGACCGAGACGACCGTCAGCGTGGTCATCAGCGAGAGGGCCGATCCGGCGTAGATCAGCAGAGCCTCGAAGGCGCCGGTCAGCGCGAGGATCATGGCCACGGCAGCCTGGGCCATGATCGATGTCGCCGGAGCGCCGCCGTGTTCGTTGAGACGCGCGAACATCTTCGGGGCCAGGCCGTCCCGCGCCATCGCGTAATAGACTCGCGGGCCCGCCGCCGTCATCGAACTGACGGAACCGACGATCGTCAGAGCGATGATCGTGCTGACGACCGTCGCTCCGGTCGTCCCGAAGAGATGCTCTGCCGCAAGCCTGCCCACCGCTATCGACGGCTTCCACGAATCCGCCGGCAGCGCGTACATGAAAAGGATATTGAGCGCCAGATAGAGCACGGCCACAATGATCGTCCCGCCGATCAGCGCCCGGGGCAGTGTCCGGCGCGGCTCATTCACTTCGCCCGCAAGGTAGGCGGCGGCGTTCCAGCCGCTGTAGGCGAAGCTGACCTGGATCAGCGCCACCCACCAGAGCCCGGTTGAAGTCGTCCCGGCGGTGACTCCGCTCCAGTCTCCGCGGCCGGTCGAGATGCCGACCACGACGAAGATGACGATAGCGCCGATGACCGTCCCGGCGATGATCGTCTGAAGACGCCCGCTCGGCCGCACTCCGGCCGAGTGAAAGAGCGCCAGCAATCCGATCAGTACGATCGCAACGATGCTGCCGAGTGTGATGTTGAGACCCGGAATGACCACCTGATTCGAATCGATGCCGAAGATGGATGCTCCGTATGCCGCCGCTCCAAGCGAAGACGCAGCCAGGGCCGCGGAAAAACCGACCAGAAACGAGATCCATCCGCTGAGGAATCCCCACATCCGACCGTAGATCCGGCTGAGGTAGAAATACTCGCCGCCGGCTTCCGGCATCCTCGTCGCCAGCTCCGCGTAACAGAAGGCGCCCGACAGCGCCAGCAGAGCGCCGAGCAGCCAGACGCCCAGGGTGGCGAGTCCGTTTCCGGTCGAGGTCCTGACGAACGCCGGCACGGTGAAGATTCCGCTGCCGACCATGTTCGTCACCACGAAGGCAGCGGCCCCCCATACCCCGAGCACGCGGCGCAGATGCTGTCCGTCTGTTGTTTGTGTGTCCACTGTCACCGACCTGAAAGTGAGCCGGCGATTTACCGGATCAGTTTGTGATGCCTGCCCATCCAGTAGGGAAGCAGGAAGTACGCGCCGTCATCCTCGGACCGCCCGTCGGAACCGCCATCCAGCCTGTACGGATTGCCGTTCCATTTGCTCATCGGCAGTTCGTCGTATGGCAGCACGACCAGCGACTGCTTGCGCCCGAAACGGTCCGACATAGGATCGATGGTGACATCCAGCCGGTGCGAGTTTGTCACCGTCCATTCGACCTGATCGAGGGGGATCTCGCGCAGCGTCCGCATCGATGCGTCGGCGTCGTATTCAGCCTTCCCGCTTCCGACAGCATAGATGAAGTTCCAGAGCGGGTTCCGCTCCGGCCGTTCGATCTCCCAGCTTCGCTCGAGGCTGGTCCGATAGACTTCAAGCAGCGCGGGATCCTTCTCGTACACCAGCAGCGGATAGTACGAGAGGAAAGCCAGCTCGTCATCGGAATGGTTGATGTGACCCGGCACCATGATCTTCTGGTTTCTGGTCAGCAGGTGATACTTGTGCTGAGTGATCAGTTC
>CALBSU010000673.1 GCA_937967285.1 uncultured Acidobacteriota bacterium | reverse complement strand
GGGATCCGGACACGAACAACTTCCAGCCGCGACTGGGCTTCGCCTACAGGTGGCGCGAGAACTACGTCATTCGCGGCGGATGGGGAATGTACACGGTTCCGTTCGTGATCGCGGGCGTCAACCAGGCGGGTTTCTCGCTGGCAACGCCGCTGGTGGCGAGCACCGACAACGGGCTGACCTTCCAGGGCAATCTGGCAAATCCGTTCCCGTCGGGAGTACTGCCGCCGCTCGGATCGGCTCTCGGTCTGTCGGTCCAGCTCGGGCAGAGCATCGGCTTTGTCCCGCAGGAGGTGCGCAACGCACAGGCCCAGCGCTGGTCCTTCGGCGTTCAGCGTGAACTGCCGGGCGGATGGCTGGTCGAACTTCAGTACGTCGGCAACCGGGGGTATCAGTTGACGACGAGCACCAACATCCTGAACGCCATTCCGCGCCAGTATCTCTCGACCAGTCCGACGCGCGATCAGACGACGATCAACTATCTGACCGCGACGGTGCCCAATCCCTTCCGGAACCTGATTCCGGGAACGGGGCTCAACGGATCGACGGTCCAGCGGCAGCAGCTGCTGCGTTCGTTCCCGCAGTTCGGGACGGTCAGCACGTTCCGCTTCGACGGTTCGAGCGATTACCACAGCGGCCAGATCCGGGTCGAGAAGCGGTTCAGCCGCGGATACACGCTGCTGGCCAGCTACACCTGGTCGAAGTTCATCGAGGCGGTCTCGTTCCTCAACGAGGTCGATACCGATTATGAGCGACGAATCCAGGGAGCGGACATCCCGCACCGTGTGGTGGTCAGCGGAATCTGGGAGGTGCCGTTCGGCCGCGGCCGGAGGTGGGGAACCGACTGGAACCGGGCGCTCGACACGGTGCTCGGCGGATGGCAGTTCCAGGGCATCTGGCAGGCGCAGAACGGAAGGCCGTTCTCGATCGGCAACGTCTACTACAACGGCGACATCACGCGGCTCAAGACCGACATCTCGAGCTCGAGGGTTGATGGCACGGTCTTCGACACCAGCGGCTTCTATTTCAACGATGCCGCCGTCCAGACCAACGGCGTGGTCGATCCGGCCAAGCAGCGGAACGATCCGCGAATCGCGCTGGCGAGCAACATCCGCACGCAGCCGTCGCAGTTCTCCGGACTGCGCGGCGATTCGCTCAACCTGTGGGATCTTTCGGTCAGCAAGAACTTCTCGTTCACCGAATCGATCAAGCTGCAGGTGCGCGGAGAGTTCCTCAACGCCTTCAACACGCCGTTCTTCAACAACCCGAATACCGATCCGCGCAACAGCGACTTCGGACGGGTGACGAGCGCCAACAACCTGCCGCGCAACGTCCAGATCGGACTGCGGCTGGTATTCTAATCTCCGGACCGGCAGGGGCGGGCGGACTGTCTTCCCGCCCCGGCCGGCTCGGGGCCGTTCAGCACTTGCTCTAACGGGGTTCCGCTGATAAAAATATCCTGCTGACGGACAGCCGCCGATCCGTGCTGTCGATCACTCTGCCCGCCTTCCGGTGCGGGCGATCAGGTTACCTGGACAAACCAGAAGAAGAAATCGAAGAGACCGAAACCAGAGCGGGCACCGCAGAGAGGCTTCGAGGCCGGCACGAACAGTATTTGCGCGAGAGGAGCGCTTACAACCGAGTACAAAGGAGATGACATGAGCAAGACCACACGCAGGGACTTCATCAGAACGACGTCAGCGGCCACTGCGGGCGCGGCGCTGACCAATTTGAACATTCTGCGCCCGGAACGGGTGCTCGGCGCCAACGACACGGTTCGGGTGGCGCTGGTCGGCGCCAGCGACAGGGCGATGAGCTCGCTCATCCCGGCCCTCATGGCGAACAGCAAGGATCTCAATTTCGAGCTGGTCGCGGTCTGCGACATCTGGAAGAAGCGTCGCGACGAGGCGCCGGCCCAGATCGCGGAAAAGTACGGCGTCAAGCAGCCGGCCGGGGTTCGCAATACCGACGAGCTCTATGACCGGAAGGATGTCGATGCGGTGATCATCGGAACGGCGGACTTCCAGCACGCGTACCACGCCATCGAAGCGGTCAAGGCGGGCAAGGACGTTTATGCCGAGAAGCCGTTCGCCAATATCATGTCGGACGCCAATCAGGCGCTGGACGTGATCGGCAGCTCGAAGCAGGTCTTCCAGGTCGGTACGCAGCGACGTTCGACCGAGAGCTACAAGCGCGCCTACGAGTATCTCAACTCGGGCAAGTTCGGCGACATCGTCATGGCCGAGATGTTCTGGAACGTCAACCAGCCGGGTCGCTGGCGTCGTCCGAACGTGGTGCCGCAGTTGAGGAAGGAAGACACGGACTGGAAGCGTTACCTGATCAACCGCGATCCGAGCATTCCGTTCGACGCGCGGAAGTATCTCGAGTTCAGACTCTTCTGGCCGTTCTCGTCGGGTATTCCGGATCAGTGGATGGTCCATCAGATCGACACGGTCCACTGGTTCACGGGCATTCCGCATCCGCGGAGCGTCGTCGTCAACGGCGGCATCTACCTGTGGAATGACGGTCGCGCCAACTGGGACACCATGACGGCTGTCTTCGATTATCACAACGCGAAGACCAACAAGTCGTTCCAGGTGCTCTACTCCTCGCGCATGACCAACAGCGCGGGAGACGTCAAGGAGATCTATTATTCGAATGCCGGAACGCTCAACCTCGACACCAACAAGGTGACTTCGGAAGGCGGCCTGCGTGAGAATCACGCGCGGGCGATGAAGATGAAGCAGAATCTGCTCGAGCCCTTCACGCTTTCAGACGAGGGAGGCATCGAGACCTCGGCCGACACCGGCGTCGACAAGCAGACGCTGGCGCATGTCCGCAACTGGATGGAGTGCATCCGCAGCCGCAATCAGAAGACGAATGCGGATATTCACGCGGCCTACAACCATTCGGTCGCTCTGTGCATGACGATCGCGGCCATGCAGAGCGGCAAGCGGGTGACCTTCGACGACAAGAAGCGTCAGGTCGTCGTCAGCTGAGGAAGCAAACCATGCGGTCCGCGGAGTGCGCCGCCCTGGCGACGCATTTCGCGGACCTTCTATTTAATCGGGAACGACATGAAAATCATCAGGTATTCATTATTCGCACTGGGGCTGGTCGCCATGGCATCGCTGACTTCGTATTCTCAGTCGGTCAAAATCGTCGACGCGAAGGAGAAGAAGCAGCTCGATGTCTACGTCGGAGACCAGCTGTTCACCTCCTACTGCTACTGGGACACCCAGAAGAAGCCGATCCTTTATCCGCTGACCACTTCGAAGGGGACCGTGGTCACGCGCAGTTATCCGGTGGCCAAGGTCGCCGGCGAGCGGACCGATCATCCTCATCACGTCTCGGTCTGGTTCAATTACGGAAACATCAACGGAGTCGATTTCTGGAACAACAGCGGCGGCAGAGGCTCCGAAAAGATGGGGACGATCGTCCACAAGGCCGTCAAGAAGACGAAGAACGGCAAGGGCGCGGCCTCGATGGACGTCACGATGGACTGGATCATGCCCGACGGTTCGAAGGTGCTCCAGCAGGACGAGCAGATCATCTTCCGTGCCGCTCAGGACCTGCGGATCATCGACCGGATCATCACGCTGACCGCCCAGGAAAAGGAGGTCGTCTTCCAGGACAGCAAGGAGGGCGCGCTCGGCATCCGCGTCGCCCGGCAGCTCGAGGAGCCCTCGAACCAGCCGCTCGTCTTCACCGATGAGCAGGGCAATCCGACCAAGGTTCCGGTCCTCGACAACAAGGGCGTCGACGGCGTCTATCTGAGCAGCGAAGGCAAGGTCGGCGAGAAAGAGGTCTGGAGCTCGCGCGCCAAGTGGGTCACGCTCTCCGGCAACGTCAAGGGCGAGGATGTCGCCATCGGCATCTTCGATCATCCGAAGAACCCGACCTACCCGACTTACTGGCACGCCCGCGGTTACGGGCTCTTCGCCGCCAATCCTTTCGGCGCCAAAGAGTTCACCAAAGGCGCCACGACTCTCAACTACACGCTCAAACCGGGCCAGACGATCACGCTCCGGTTCCGCATCCTCGTCCACTCCGGGAAGCTCTCGAAGGAGCAGACCGAATCGCTCTACCAGCAGTTCCTCAAGGATGTGAAGAACTGATCGGATTGTAAAAACAGGACGCCCTCATCGGTATGGCAAGGAAGCCGATGAGGGCGTTCGTGTATCCGATTCGGAAATACGGTCAGGCCGATGCCTCACGCCTGTTTCGGGGTTGATTCACCACCGATCTCCGCAGACTCGCCAGCCAGAAATCCAGTCTCGTTTGCGGGGCCTTGTTCCTCTCGGTTGATGTGTTGTTGATTTCTACTTTGCGCCCGCACATCGGGCAGCAACGCGAATAGTCGAAAACGGGGTACTTGCAATTCTTACACTGCATCGGGGCTACCTCCACTTACAGGAGTTATCTACTTCACTTGAACAAGTAGCTAATGGGGAGAGGTTTTCTAATTATAAATATCGTGAGGGGAATGTCCATAAAGAAAATGTAAATTTCATAAAACTTCATAAATTTTTTTCATGAAAAGCATGGGGTACCGCTTTCAGGCGGGTTCTTCATTTATCGATCAGATTGTCGATTTCTGAAGAGCCCGCCTGAAGGCGGTACTCCATTCTTTACTACATGCTTTGTCTCAGCGAGAGAGCTGAAGGCTGTTGAGGATCTGCTGGAAGGCGGCCTTGTAGTTGCCGGCTTCGTCCTCGGGGGCGATGGTGATGATGTAGAACATCCTGCCGTCGGCGAGGACTGTCGTATAAGTGACGTCGACTTCGCGGACGCCGTTGATGGCGGAGGGTCCGGAGACGGCTGCGATGTAGCCTTCCTGGCCTCCGAAGTCGATCTGCTGCGGGGCGCGGGCGACCTGGAAGTCGTAATTGGTCTCGATCTGCCGCTGGATGAAGGCGGCGGTGGCGGAGCGGAGGTCTCTCTGTTCCGGACTGACGGCGCCAACGAAGATGCCGTGAGTGACCATCAGGGAGCCGTCGATCTCGCCGTAGGCGCCGCGAGGGGCGAAGATGTATGTCGAGTCATTGCCGCCGAGGGCTTCCCAGTTGGCGGGCACGCGGAGGGCGAATGAATTGTCGCCGGACCGGAATGCCTTGAGCGAGCTCGATGGGGCTTGCGGGCGTGTGCCGGGTTCGAGGTCGGTCGGATCGCTCGGACCGATCCGGCGGATCAGGCTGTTCTGGCTCAGTTTCGGGGCCTGGCCGGTCAGGCGCGCCTTGACCTGTTCGAATTCATTGGTGTCCCGGATCGGATTCGGTTTGACGGGCAGCCGGGGTACCTCATCGGCGATGTACTTCATTCGATTGCCGGGATCGGGGTGGTCGCTGAGCATTTCGGGAACGCGCTGACCGCCCTCTGCCTGGAGGGTCTTGAAGAAGTTGGCCATGTCGCGCGGGTCATATCCCGCCTCGGCCATGATGCGCGCGCCCTCGAGATCCGCCTCTTTTTCGGCGCCGCGGCCGAACTTGAGGAAGAGCATGTTTGCGCCGAGGCCTCCGATGGCGCTGACGGTCTGACCGAGATCAGGGTTCTCGCCGCCCGAGGCGAGTGTTCCGAGGAGGCCGAGTCCCATCTGGGCGATCCGCTGCTTGGTCGCCTGGTTGGTTCCGTGGCGAAGCGCGGCGTGGGCTATCTCATGCGCCATGACGCCGGCCAGTTCGCCTTCGTTGCGGGCGGCCGCGATGGCGCCGGCGTTGACGAAGAGGAAACCGCCGGGCAGGGCGAAGGCGTTGATTTCACGCGTCGCCACGACCTGGAACTGGTATGGGAATTTCTCGCCGGCGGCCTTGGCGGCGAGCCTGTTTCCGACCTCTCTGACGTACCCGACGATCATCGGATCGTTGAGCATGGGCGATTCCTGCATGACCTGCATGGCCGAGCGTTTCCCCATCTCGACATCCTGCTGCGGACTGAAGAGATTGATGCCGGGCTTGAAGCGGGGCGTCGATTTCGATCCGGCGGGGGCTTCCATCCCTCCCGGCTGCATCCCCGAGCAGCCGATCTGGGCCGCAACCAGGGTCAGGGTCAATAGGAACAGTAGGGATTTGCGCAAGCTTTTCATCTGAAATACCTCAAACAGGATAATACCGGCGGGGCAGCCGCCAGTAGTCGATTCATTCAAAAAGAAGGCCGATATCGGCCCTGCCGGAATGTTCCCTGATCCGGTCGAGCACCTCGATTGCGAGGGCCAGAGCGCGGCGTCCTTCCTCGCCCGTCACGACCGGGAGTGACCGTTCGCGAACCGAGGTCAGGAAGGATTCGATCTCGCCGAGCAATGGTTCCCGTCTGGTGACGGGGAGGTTGCCGGCGACGATCTCAGGGAGAGCGGAGGGCTGTTTGGGAGGTGTAAGCCTGCAGCAGACGACCTGCTGTTCCGCATAGTCGAGTGAGTAATATTCGTGAGGCTGAAAGACGCGCAGTTTGCGCAGTCTTTCACCCGAGACGCGACTGGCCGTGATGTTGGCGATGCATCCGTCGGCGAATTCGAGCCGCGCGTTGGCCAGGTCGATCTTTTGCGTCAGGATCGGGATGCCGACCGCATCGATCCTGACGACTTCGGAATCGACGAGCGCCGAGATGATGTCGAGTTCGTGGACCATGAGATCCATGACGACGTCGATGTCGAGCGAGCGCGGGGTGAAGATCCCCATCCGGTGCGCTTCGAAGAAGCGCGGTCGGCTGATGCTCTGCTGGAGCGCGCGGAAGGCCGGATTGAACCTTTCGATATGACCGACCTGAAGGACCACGCCCTTCGCCCGGGCGAGCGAGATCATCTCGTCGGCTTCGTCGAGCGTGCGCGAGATCGGCTTTTCGACCAGAACGCTGATGCCGGCCTCGATGCAGGCGCAGGTCGCCTCATGATGATTGACGGTCGGCGTGGCGACGCTGACCGCGTCGACGCGGTCGAGCAGTTCGCGATAATCGCTGACCCACGGCACGCCGTAGCGCTCGGCGACGGCCCGGCCGTTTGTTTCATTCGTGTCGCAGACCGCGACCAGTTGCGAGTCTTCGAGGCCGGCGTAAATCCGCGCGTGCTCGCGTCCAAGATGCCCGACTCCGATGACGGCCGTTCTCAATTTATCAGCCATAATCCTTTCCAGATCGATCTCCGGTCCATTTCAGGTTTTCATCAGCGGATGATAATCTGTCCGTTAATATTCTATCTCATAATGACGAATGGTATTCGATCTCAGTGGCAGGCAATAATCATCCTCAATCGGGAGCGCAAAATCAAAGCGAATTACGGTTTTTCGCCGCGCTGATTCTGCTGGCTCTGGCATTCATCTTCTACGGTTCGGCGGGAATGCCGTTTCTCGGGCCGGACGAGCCCCGCTACGCCGAAGTCGCGCGCGAGATGTATGCGAGCGGCAACTGGATAACTCCGCGGCTGGCTGGCATCGAGTGGTTCGAGAAGCCCGCGCTGACCTACTGGGCGGCAGCGGCCGGATACAGCATCTTCGGGGTCTCGGAGTTCGCGGCGCGTTTCGGCGTCGGACTGATGGCCCTCGGCGGCTCGCTGTTGATTCTGCTCTTCGGTCGCCGTGTCGGGGCGCCGGTCTTCGGATACCTTGGAGCGGCCGTTCTGATCAGCAGTTGCCTGTGGATCGGGCTCGGTCGCGGCGCGACGTTCGACATGCCGCTGGCCTTCACGATGGAGCTGGCGCTGGTCGGGTTCTATCTCTGGATGAGAGATCCGCGCCGGGTAGCGGGGAATCCGTACTTCTGGCTTTTCAGCTTCGGGCTGGGTCTGGCGGTGCTCGCCAAGGGGCTCGTCGGAATAATTCTGCCGCTGGCGATAGTCGGGCTCTATCTGCTCATTTCGCGCCGGCTGAGGGAGGCGCTGCGTCCGGCGGTCCTGCTGGCGGGAGCAGCCATCTTTCTGGTCACGGCGGCGGTCTGGTACGGGCCGGTGATCGCCCGGCACGGGCGGGTCTTCATCGACGAGTTCTTCATCGCGCACCATTTTCAGCGCTATCTGTCGAACAGATACAGGCATCCGCAGCCGGTCTGGTTCTTCGTGGCGATCATCCTGGCGGGGGTCTTCCCGTGGAGCTTTTTTCTGATCTCGCGCATCAGGCGCGCGTTCGCGGGCGGCTGGCGGACGATTGTCGAGCGCCGGTTCGATGATTTGACGCTCTTTCTCTGGCTGTGGGTGCTGGTTCCGCTGATCTTCTTCTCGTTCTCGGGCTCGAAGCTGCCGGGATACATCCTGCCGGTCTTTCCCGCCGCGGCGATGCTGATCGCGCAGGAACTGGAGCTCTGGTGGGAAGACGGACCGAAGCCCGCCTGGCCGATCGTCGCCACCTGTCTTACATTCTTCGCCGCGGGCATCTACGTCGCGCTCGGCGTTCCCGGCCGGCTCGGGCTTGATGTCTTCGATGCCTACCGTCTGGCAACCTTCATGATCATGACATCGATCGTTCTGCTCGGCATCTGGTTCCTGATCAGCGGCCGGGCGGCGGTGCTCTTTCTGCCCTTCGGCTTCGCGCTGATCGTGCTGGTGCTGGTCAATGTCTTCTCGCCGTTTCTCGGAGAGACCGATTCGATCAAGCGGATCGCGCTGACTGCCAGGGATTCGGCCCGGCCGGGCGAGCGACTGCTCTTCTTCGTCAACCACGATCACGGCATCAATTTCTATGCGACCGATCTGCCGCTGCGCGACCCGAAATCTGAGCTGATCACCGTCTTCACCGCCGGGGATGTGGAAAAATATCTCGGAGACTCAGAAACGAAATCGCTGCTTGTCCTCTCGCCTCGCCGCTGGATCGGCGAACTCGGGAAGTCGAGCCGTTTCTCGATCGCGGACATCGGAGACCAGCGCGGCGCGGCGAAGTGCCGCCCGGGGTGCGACTGGATGCTTATCAGAGTAGAAAGTAGAAAGTAGAAAGTAAGTGCTTTGGCTATCTTGGTTTCTTGGCGTCGAGATCTCTTGGCTGTCTTGGCGCCTTGGCGTCGAAATCCAATAAGAAAGATAAAGATTTTGGGATACCCACTGGAAACTGGAAACTTTATCTTGAGCAGTAGCAAATAACAGGTAGAAGTATGGAAGATCATCTGATACAGGCGACGGCGGCGGATTCGACGATTCGGCTGATAGCCGCGGTGACAACGGGGCTGGTCAATGAAGCCTGTCGGAGGCATGGCACTTCTCCGACAGCTTCGGCTGCGCTGGGAAGGGCGCTGACCGGCGCGCTTCTGCTCGGCCGGACATTCAAGGACCTCGAGTATGTGACGGTCAGGTTCGACTGCAAGGGGCCGATCGGCGGGATCGTCGCCGAAGCGAGCGCGCACGGGACCGTCCGCGGTTATGTCCGCAATCCGCTGGCGGACGCCCCGGTCAACGACAAGGGAAAGCTGGATGTGAGCGGCATTGTCGGCGAAGGAATGCTGCATGTCATTCGCGAGGCCGGATTCGAGATCGGACTCATGAAAGAGCCGTATCACGGATCGGTCCCGATCGTTTCGGGCGAGATCGCGGAGGATTTGACGCACTATCTGGCGGTCTCAGAGCAGATCAATTCGGCCGTCTCGCTGGGCGTCTTCGTTGAAGCGGAGGGGCTTTCGGTGAGCGCCTCGGGCGGATACCTGATTCAGGTCCTGCCCGGCGCCGACGAAGATGTGCTGGAATCGATCGAGCGAAGCATCTCGGCCGCGCCTCACATCACGGAGATGATCCGCAAGGGCGCCGATGCCGCCGGACTGCTTCCCTCGGCGCTGGGAGATCTCGGATTCAATGTACTCGAGACGCGCTCGGTCGAATTCCTCTGCAAGTGCTCTTACGATCGGGCCGTCAGCATCGTAACCGCGCTGGGAATGGAAGAGGTAGCGGACATGCTCGAGAAGGACAAGGGGGCTGAACTGACCTGCCATTTCTGCAGTTCAGTCTATTATCTGGATGAGGAAGCGCTGAGGCGGATTCTCGATCCGCCTCAGCCTCCGGTCATGTGAGCTAATCCGCCGCCATTTGAGTCGGCCGGTCGAGGTGGAAAGAGAGGGCCGATCGCCAGGCCGTTTCGAACGATGATACCGATGCGTCGATCAGGTTCGCTCCGTTCAGGCTGACGGTCAGGTTCCCGCCTCCGACCTCGCCGATTCTGAGACAGGCGACGCCGAACTTCGAGGCCAGTTCCTCGATCGCCGGAACGTTCTCAGGGCTGGCGCTGATGATGATGCGAGAGGGCGATTCGGCGAAGAGCAGCGTCGCCGCATCCCCGATGCCCGAGACCTCGGCGTGGGCATCCAGATCGATGCGTGCGCCGAGCGCGTCCCGGCGATAGCTCGAGAAGCAGCACTCCGCCAGCGCGACGGCAAGGCCGCCGTCGCTGCAGTCATGAGCCGATCTGACAAGCCCGGCTCCGATCGCTTCGAGACAGGTATCCTGAACCGATTTTTCGGTCTTCAGATCGAGTTTCGGGACGGCTCCGGTCTCGAGGCCGGTCAGTTCGGAAAGCAGTTCGCTGGCGCCCAGATCGTTTCCGGTCCGGCCGAGCAGCAGGACCGAGTCTCCGGGTTCGCTGAACCACTGAGTCGTCGCATCGCGCGCCTCTTCGATGACTCCGAGCATGCCGATGACTGGCGTCGGATAGACGCCGCGCCCTTCCGTCTCATTGTAAAAACTGACATTCCCGCCGGTGACAGGTGTTCCGAAGGTCCGGCATGCATCGGCCATACCGTCAATCGTTTCACTGAACGATCGCATGATCTCAGGTCGCTCGGGGCTGGCGAAATTCAGGCAGTTGGTGACGGCCAGCGGGCGGGCGCCGCTGCAGACGATGTTGCGGGCCGATTCTGCCACGGCCAGCCTGGCGCCCTCGCGCGGATTGAGCCGGCAATAGCGCGCGTTGGCGTCGAGCGACATGGCCAGCGAGCGACGCGTCTCCTTGACGCGGATGACCGCCGCGTCCGAACCCGGCAAAACCACCGAGTTGGTGCGGACCATGTGATCGTACTGCCTGTAGACCCACTCCTTCGATGCCAGATTCGGCGAGACGAGCAGCCTGCGCAGAACCTCAGTCAGGCAGCCGCCGACGAATTCCGTCTCGAGTTTTTTCAATTCCTCGGCGATCCCGGGCGCCACATCATCATTATTAATATGAATGGCGGTTTGAGGCCGATCATAGCGCGGTGCCTCGTCCGTCAGGGCGATATTCGGGATGTCCGCAACGACCACTCCCTTGTGGACGACACGCAGACGCTGGTCGTCCGTCACCCGGCCGATGATCACCGCGTCGAGGTCCCAGCGCTGGAAGATCTCGAGCACCTGGCGCTCGCGCCCGACCTCCGAGACGATCAGCATCCGCTCCTGCGATTCCGAGAGCATCATCTCGTAGGCGGTCATACCCGTCTCGCGCTGCGGCACAAGGTCCAGATTGATCTCGATGCCGGTTCCCGCGCGCGCGCCCATCTCGCAGGATGAAGAGGTCAGTCCGGCTGCTCCCATGTCCTGGATGCCGACGATCGCGCCGTCGCGCATGGCTTCGAGGCACGCTTCGAGCAGCAGCTTCTCGGCGAACGGATCGCCGACCTGCACCGTCGGACGTTTCTCCATCGCGGCTTCGTCGAACTCCGCAGAGGCCATCGTCGCGCCGTGGATTCCGTCGCGGCCGGTTTTGGCGCCGACGTAGATGACGGAGTTGCCGATCCCTTCGGCCTTGCCGTAGAAGATCTGTTCGCGCCGGACTAGGCCGAGGGCGAATGCGTTGACCAGCGGATTGAGCGAGTAGCAGTCCGAGAACCAGACCTCTCCGCCGACGGTCGGGACGCCGAATGCGTTGCCGTAATCTCCAAGACCCTTGACCACGCCGGCCATGATCCGGCGGTTGCGCTGAACAACCTTCCGGGATTCGTCGTCCTTCGCGTCCTCGTCGCGGATCGGCCCGAAGCGCAGGCTGTTCATGGCCGCCACCGGGCGCGCTCCCATCGTGAAGATGTCGCGCAGGATGCCGCCGACGCCTGTCGCGGCGCCCTGATAAGGTTCGATGAACGATGGATGATTGTGCGATTCGATCTTGAATGCCGCGCACCAGCCGTCGCCGATATCGACGATCCCCGCGTTTTCGCCCGGCCCCTGGACCAGACATTCGCCCTCAGTCGGCAGGCGCCGCAGATGGATCTTCGAGGATTTGTACGAGCAGTGCTCGGACCACATGACCGAGAAGATGCCGAGTTCGGTGAAGGACGGCTCGCGCCCGAGCAGATCCTTGATCCGTTCGTATTCCGATTCGCTGATGTTGTGCTGGTCGAGCAGCTCCGGTGTGATGTTCATATCGTGGATGATGTGTGCCGGTCTCGCGGTGCTGTCAGGCCCGCAGTTTGATCATTTCGCGCAGGGAATCGGCCATCGAGAGGAAGACTCCGCGCCCGTCGCTGCTTCCGAGCAGGCTCTCCGCGGCCCGTTCCGGATGCGGCATCAAGCCGATCACGTTTCGTTCGCGGTTGCAGATGCCCGCGATGTTGTTGAGGGATCCGTTCGGATTGGCTTCGTCCGTCACACGGCCCGAGGCGTCGCAGTAGCGGAAGATTACCCGGCCCTCGCCCTCGAGCTCGTCGAGCGTCCGCTGATCGCAGAAATAGTTGCCCTCGCCGTGCGCGATCGGAATGCTCAGCACCTGCCCCGATTCGTATGCCGTGGTGAACGCAGTGTCGGTGCGCTCAACCCGGATGTTGACGTGCTCGCAGATGAACTTCAGGTCGCGGTTTCTGAGCAGCGCGCCGGGCAGCAGCCCCGCCTCGCAGAGGATCTGAAATCCGTTGCAGATGCCCATGACCAGACCTCCGTCCTGCGCGAACTGTTTGATCGAACGCATGACGGGCGAGAACCTGGCAATCGCTCCGGAGCGGAGATAGTCGCCGTAGGAGAACCCTCCGGGCAGAATGATCGCATCGTAGCGATCCACCTGCTCCTCTTTGTGCCAGATGAAATCGACAGGCTGGCCGATAACCTTGCTCACTACGTGATATGTGTCGTGATCGCAATTCGAGCCGGGGAAAACTACGACGCCGAATTTCATTGATTAAGATCCTTTTGGCTTGGGGTGTGAGCTAGTAATTCTTTGTACTACAACGAGGAGGGATTGTCCAGGAACCGCGGGGAAGCGGTGGCCGGCCTCTCGGGTGAGACCGGCCCGCGGGTTCAATTTTCAGCCGGGGATTTCGTTCTGCCGTAGCGCCAGTAGAGAGCGGGGAGCAGGAAGAGGTTGAGCAGCGTCGAGGTGATCAGGCCCCCAAGGATGACCGTGGCCATGGGGTGTTCGATCTCCTGTCCGGGTTTGACTCCGCCGAAGGCGATCGGGACCAGCGCCAGTCCGGTCACCGATGCGGTCATGATGATCGGAGCCAGTCGTTCCTCTGCCCCGCGCAGGATCAGGTTCATGTCGAAGGGCTGTCCCTCTTCTTTTTCAAGATGACGGTAATGGCTGACCATCATGATCCCGTTGCGGGCGGCGATCCCGAGAACCGTGACGAAGCCGATCAGCGAGCCGAGCGACAGGACGCCGCCGCTGGCGAACGCTCCGGCTACACCGCCGACCAAAGCGAAGAGAAAGGTCAGGAAGACGAGCAGGGTCAGGCGTGTCGATTTGAAGTCGGCGTAGAGCAGCATGACGATGCCGAGCAGCGACAGTCCGGCCAGCGCCAGCAGCCGGTTGCGCGATTCCTGCCGGGCGGCGTATTCGCCGAGGAATTCCGGGTGGTAGCCGCGTTCGAACTTCAATGCCCGGACCTTTTGTTCGATCTCGCGGGCCACGCTGCCCAGATCGCGCCCGCTCGCGTCGCAGGTCACGTCGATGCGTCGGGAGTTGTTCTCGTGCTGCACGATATTGGGCGTCGGGGCGATGCGGAACTCCGCCACGTCTCCGAGGCGCGTCTCCCCGCCTCCCGGGAGCCCGATCCTGATCGAGCGCATGGCCTCCAGATCGGCGCGGACCCGCTCGTTACCCCAGACCACCACGTCGTAGGCCTTCTGTTCGTCGAAGACCTCTCCGACCTTGGTTCCCTTGACGAAGGTCGCCATGGCGCGTCTCACATCGCCCGGAGTCAGACCCAGTCGCCCAAGGGCCTCCGGCCTTGTTCGCGCTTCGATCTGCGGAACCAGCACCTGCTGTTCGAGCTTCAGATTAGCAACGCCCCGGATCTTGCTCATCTCCGACTGAATCTCGGCCGCTTTGGCTCTCAGGGTGTCGAGATTGGGTCCGTAGATGCGGACCACGATGCTGGCGCCGGCGCCGGTCAGCACCTCCTTGGTCCGTTCCTTGAGGTAGGTCAGCACGTCGCGAACCAGTCCGGGATATCCGTTGACCGTTTCGTGAATCTTCGCGACAGTCGTATCGTAATCGACATTCGGGTCAATGCTGATCCAGAGCTCGGTGAAGTTCGGACCGACAACCTCGTCGGCCACCTCGGCGCGGCCGATGTGCGATCCGAAATTACGGACCCCCGGGATCGAGCGGAGCTCCCGGCTGACGAGCGTAACGCTCCTCGTCATGGCATCGAGCGACGTCCCCGGCTTGCCGACCCAGTGCATCAGGAAGTCTGTCTCCTTGAACTCCGGAAAGAACTCCTCGCCGAGAAAGGGAACCGCCGCTATCGAGGCTCCGAAGACCAGCAGGATCGCGATTATCGCCGTGCGAGGCCGCTCGACAACCTTCGGCAGGATGCGACGGTAGAGATTTTTTAGCCGGGCCGTCAGCGGCGATTCGCGCTGCAAACCGCCGGCCCGTGGCAGGAGGATCAGCGCCAGAGCCGGCGTCAGCGTCAGCGCCACGGCCAGCGAAGCGAGCACGGCCAGAACGTAGGACATCGCCAGCGGACGGAAGAACGAACCGGCCAGCCCGTCGAGCAGGAAGACCGGCAGGAAGACGAGTACAACGATCAGCGTCGCGTAGACGATCGCGCTGCGCACTTCGAGCGATGCCTTGAGCACGACCAGAAACGGCGATTCGGGATTGCCGGCGAGATGATTGAGCCGCAGCCTTCGCTGGATGTTCTCGACGTCGATAATCGCGTCATCCACCACTTCGCCGAGCGCCAGAATCAGTCCTGCCAGGACCATCGTGTTGACAGTGCTGTTGGTGTAGTGCAGGGCGAGCGCCGCGGCGATCAAAGAGAGCGGGATCGCTGTCAGGCTGATGAATGAGGTTCGCCAGTCGAAGAGGAAGAGCGAGAGCACGACGACCACCAGCAGGCATCCGATCAGCAGGGCCTTGTTGAGGTTGCTCAGGGCGAGTTCGATGAAGGTCGCCGGCCGGAAGATTGTCGTGTCGATGTCGATTCCTCTGAGTCCCGGGCGGAGGCTGTCGATCGCTGCCTCGACATCCCGCGTCACGTTAAGGGTGTTGCCCTGCGGCTGTTTTTCAACGATCAGCAACAGGCCCGGCGCATCGTTGATGACCGCGTCGCCGATCGGGGGCGGAAAGCCCTCTCGCACGTCCGCCACATCGCCAAGTCTGAGCGGGGCGACGAATCCCGGCTGCGCGGCTGCGCCTCGTGCGGTGGCGACAGGGACCTGCGCCAGATCCGCCGGTCTGGTGACGGCCTGCAGGTTGGTCACCGAAAGCCGCTGGTTCGGAGTATCGATGAACCCGCCGGTCTCGTTATTGACCGCGTCGCCGGCGGCCTTGAGTACCGCGTCCA
Source organism: uncultured Acidobacteriota bacterium (assembly GCA_937967285.1). Classification (GTDB taxonomy): domain Bacteria; phylum Acidobacteriota; class Blastocatellia; order RBC074; family RBC074; genus JADJXM01. Next base: position 6,895 of record CALBSU010000673.1, on the reverse strand, counting down.
GCGTAACGTTGTGATTATGCAGCCGGTCGGGATCGACGATCACCTGAAACTGCCTGTCGCGTTCGCCCCAGATCGCCACGTTGGCCACGCCGGGCACCGCCATCAGTCGCGGGCGGATGGTCCACCGGGCGAGGTCCGTCATCTCCATCTGGGAAAGATTTTGGGACGAGAGCCCGATCTTGAGGACCCGGCTGGTGGATGACAGCGGCGAGAGGATGACCGGAGGCTTTGCCGCCGCGGGCAGCCGGCCGGCGGCCAGCGCCAGCCGCTCCTGCACAAGTTGCCGCGCCGTCATGAGGTTCGTCCCCGGATCGAAGATGAGCACCACCGACGAGAGCCCGAGCACCGATTTCGAGCGCAGCGTTTTGAGAGATGTCAAGCCGTTGAGCGTGTATTCGATCGGAGTCGTGACCAGGTTCTCGACCTCGGTCGACGAAAGCCCGGGGGCTTCGGTCTGAATCTCGACCAGCGGCGGCGCGAATTCCGGAAAGACATCGAGCGGTGTCGATGGCAGCGTCCTGATGCCGACGATCATCAGAAGCACAGCCAGAATAACCACGATGCCGCGCAGTTTGAGCGATGTCGAAACGAGTGATTTAAGCATTTTTTCGATGACGAACGGCTACTTGCCCGCGCCGAATTCGGTTCCGAAGAGTTCCGTCGCACCGGAGATAACGATTCTGGTCCCGAGGGCCGGCGCCCGACCGAGCACGGCCGTATCTCCACTGACTCTCCTGACCTCGACCGCCCGGCGGACGAAGATCTGCGGCGCGCTGTTTTCGTATACCCATGTGTTGCCCTGTACGTCGTGCAGCACGGCCGACCACGGAATGACAGGGCTCTCCTCCTCGACTTTGAGCGGCAGCGTGACCCCCACGCGCTGTCCGGGTCTGAGCGAGCCGTCACCGTTCGGGATGCTGAAATAGATGTCGGCGGTCGAGGCGGCCGCATCCGCCGTCGGCGGAGCATTGACCGGCAGGACCTGGCGAACCGTAGCTCCGGGACCGCCGTTGAGGTCGCGGATGCCCGCCGAGCGCCCGCGAGCAATCCGCGACAGATCGCCGACATAGACCGGAACGCGCACCCAGAGCGTGCCGAGATTGCTGATCTCGAGCAGCGGCGCGCCTCCGGTAATCGGTTCCGAGCTTCCGGCCATCACTTTCTGAATTACTCCGCTGATCGGAGCGACGACCGCGACGCTGAAGTCGGAGTTGAGCGCCCCCTTGTCGAACCGCGCCAGCCGCTCGCGCGCGCCCTTGAGTTCGGCTTCGGCGACGGCCAGTTCGGCCTGCGCTTCCTCGGCGGCGCGCACGCTGCCGGCCTTTTCGCGCGCCAGGATATCGGCCCGTTCCTTGCGCTGTCTGATCCCGGCGACGCGCTCGGTCAGGCTCTCGATGTCCCGCTCGATCTGGACCCGCAGATCCCGCTCAGGGGCGAGGAACGGGATTAGCCTGAGAAGCGTTTGTCCTTTACGCACGATCTGCCCGACATAGAGACCTCCGCTCTGACCGGGGGCGAGAGTTCCGGACATCGGTGCAGCTACCATCATGGTCTGTCCCTGCGGGATGAGGATCTCGCCGCTTAGATCGAGCGTCCGCGCGACGTTTCTCATCTCGATGGCGGCCGTCGTTATCCCGAGCCGTTTTTCGGCCTCGGGGGTCAGTCTGATCGTGGCCAGATCGGCTTCCCTGACCGGGTGCTCGACCTTCGCCGGGGACGGAAGTTTTTTCTGTTCGGCCCGTGAAGCCGAGCATCCGGCCATGCAGGCCGCCAGAACGACGATCACGGCGATTCTCGAACTATGGTTTGGCATTCAAAGTCCTCCACGATTTCTGTCCCACCGCGCGATCGATCTGCGCGGCCGCGCGCTTCAACTCTGCTTTCAACTCGAACTCCCGCACTCCGGCGTCTACGACCCGACGGAGCGCGTCGAGGACGAAGAGCCTGGACTGGTCGCCGCGGTCGAAGGCGCTCTCCGACAGTCGTGCGTTCTCGGCCGCCTGCGGCATGACCTGAGATTGCCAAATGGAAAGCGACTGGCGCGCCTGGCGATACTGGTTGACCGCTTCTGCCAATTCGCCTGCAATGCGCTGCCTGACGGCGATGTATTGCCAGGCGGCCCGCGCCACCTCGGCATCGGCGCGGGCGATCCCTCCCTGATTGCGGTTGAAGATCGGCAGGTCGACGATCGCCCCCGGTCGCGCCGCGAAGGGAACACCTTCTCCCTGTTTGAAATTGATCAGCGCGGCCAGGGCGCCGACTCGTGAGCGCTGCCATTTGGCGCGTTTCGCCGCGACCTCGATCGCCAACTCGGCCGCGCGGTAATCCGGGCGCGAGGCCAGCGCCATCGAGAGCAGTTCGATCGATGTCGCTGCTTCGCCTGAAGCGAGAGCGGCCGAATTGATCTCCGGTTCGTCCTGCGGATCGATGAGCCTCAGGGGCATCGAATCGTTCATTCCCATGAGCAGCCTCAGCCGGTTGAGCGCGATTACGGCTTCCCTTCGCTGACGCTCCGACATCTCACGGGCCATGCTCTCATCCAATCGGGCCGCCGTGGCTTCGATCTCGCCGATATCGCCGACGCGCAGCCGGACGTTGGTCAGCCGGACGATCTGCTCGCGCAGGTCGACCGCCTCCCGGGCGAGAGTTGCCCGGTGTTCCGCCAGTTTCGCGTCGATGAAGGCCAGCCGCACATCCCGCGCCAGATTGAGAGCGTTCTGTTCGAGGCCTTTCGCGATGCGATCCAGCTCGATCGTCGCGGCGTCCACGCGCCTTCGCCGCTGCCAGAAGAAGTCGAGCGGAAAGTTGAGCAATGACTCGAACTGCCGGTACGGACCGATCGGCAGCACGAACTGGAAGAGCGGATTGCTGATCAGCCCCGCGTCGATCAGGTCGGCCCGCGCCAGCCCGAGCGCCGCGAGATCGGCATGAAGCTGAGCGTTGTTCCAGAGCGCTATGGCCACCGCCTCGTCTTCCGACAGGCCGTCATCCACGTTGACCCCGTCCGGTATGACGAATGCCGATTCATTGGAATGCGGGACGGTTCGATGGCCGGTATGACCTTCAATTTCCGAGAGCTCAGGCCGTTTCCCGCCGGACTGTGCGGGCGTCGCCGTCGTCAGCAGGCAACTGAGCACTATTCCTATTGCCAGGTGATCCTTTTTGAACATGACAAACCCGTTATCTGACCGGTCCGAGCTGCGGGCCGGGAATTAGAGACGCCGAAACCCGGTCTTCGCAACGGATTCCGTCGAGTTTCTCCACGCTGAGACGGAGCATAAACGATGACAGATAAATAGAAGATTAACGCGGGAGTCTGGTGTTCGACCCTGATAACGGCAGGCGGATAGAGAAGACGCTTCCGCTGTGATCGGATCTGAGGAGGGTGAGGTTTCCTGAGTGAGCTTCGGCGACCCATTTGGCGATCGCCAGGCCGAGTCCGGCGCTGTTTCCATTTTGACTGCGTGAACGGGATTTGTCGGCGCGATAGAAACGCTCGAAGATATACGGCCGGGCATCCGGCGGGATTCCCGTGCCGGTGTCGGAAACGCTGATCTCGCAGCTCCCGTTTGCCGTCGCCAATCCCACGCGGATGCGGCCGCCATCCGGCGTGTGCTTGACGGCGTTGTCCAGCAGGTTGAGCATCATCTGCCTGATCAGTCCCTCGTCACCGTTGAATGGCGTCTCGCTCGCCGGATCGATCTCAATCGAAATTCCTTTTGGCGCGGCGAGGACCCTGGCGGCGCGGCCCGTTTCGATCACCAGTTCGTCGAGGTAGAAGTCCCTCCGATCGAGCGGCCGCTGCCCGGAATCGGCACGGGCGAGCGTGAACATGTCCTCGACGATGCGGGTCAGCCGTCGAGCCTGCTGATTGACCATTCCCAGGGCTTCGCGATATTCAGACGGATCCCGCTCGGAATCGGGCGGTTCCTGGAGCGTCACATCGGTCGCCGTGCGGATGACATGCAGAGGCGTCCGCAGTTCGTGCGATGCGTCGGCCATGAACTGGCGCTGCTGCGTGAAGGCCAGTTCGAGCCGCGCCAGAAGATTGTTGAAAGTGACGGCCATGCGCCCGAGTTCGTCCCGCGGATTCGAGACCGGCAGCCGTTGCGAAAGATTGTTTGCGCCAATTTGTTCGGCTCGCTCTGCCATTTCGACAACTGGCGCCAGGCTCTTTCTGGTCAGAAACCACCCGCCCAGCCCCGAAAGCAGGAGCGCCAGCGGGACCGCCAGCAGAAAGACCTGCCTCAGCGCTCCGAGCTCCTCATCGACCAGCTCGAGCGAATGGGCCGCGACGATGATATTCGGGCTGGCATTCGAGGCGGGAACTACGCGCTGAACTCCGACTCTCATCCCTGCACCGCGAGCCTCATCAGGAACATTGAAATAACCGGGGCGATCCGTGATCTCGCTGACCGGAGCTGGAAGGATTGCTCGCGTCCGGCCGAACCGCGAATCGGCCAGCAATAGACCGTCCGCGGTGTAGACCGCCAGAGCCATCTGCGGGTAACGCAGCTCCGCCACCGTGTTGCGCGCGGCTTCGAGCTCTGTGTCGCCCTCTGCCCGTTCGTACGCCAGCAGATGATCCATCGCCCTCAGCGCCGCATCCACTCCGGCATCTGTGCGTTGCTTCAGGTTGCGCTCGAGCAGACTGTAGATGCCGGCGCTGAAGACAAGCAGCACCAGAGCCATTATGCCGATGTGCCAGATCGTCAATCGTGTTCTGAGCGAGTCAATCATCGACATCACCAGTTTCTACAGCCAACGCGTATCCCGCTCCACGGCGCGTATGGATCAGCCGGGGCTGGCAGCCTTCATCCAGTTTTCGCCGCAGGCGCTGCACGTACACCTCGATCAGATTCGAAAATGGATCATAATTCTCGTCCCAGACATGTTCGGCAATCTCACTTCGTCCGACGACGGCTCCGGCGCGGCGGGCCAGGTATTCCAGCAGCGCGAACTCCTTGGCGGTCAGGTCGATCTGCCGATTGCCGCGTCGCACGACGCGGGAATCTGTGTCGATGCTCAGGTCTGCGATCGAGATCAGAGTCGGCTGAAGCGCCGGGCCGCGCCTGAGCAGCGCCCGGATGCGCGCCAGCAGCTCGCGGAAGTCGAATGGCTTGACCAGATAGTCGTCCGCTCCTGTATCGAGGCCGGTAATTCGGTCCTGCACATCGTCGCGGGCGGTCAGCATCAGAATCGGGACCGTCGACCCGCCGGAGCGCAGCTCGCGACAGACCTCGAAACCGTCCTTCCGCGGCAGCATCAGGTCCAGAATGATCAGATCGTAGTCGTTGACCGATGCCTGATAGAGCCCGCTCTCACCGTCGGTCGAGAGATCGACGGCATACGCCTGCTCGCGCAGCCCTTTAGCCAGCATGCGCCCGGCATTGACCTCATCTTCGATCACCAGAATTCGCACTGTTTCTTCCTCGACCCGAAGATCTTATCACCGGCGTCATTAATAGAAGATAAATCAATTGCCGGTAAATGAAAAAATTCCGCCACCAGGCTGCAATTTGCCCGATAACCCTGAAATCAGGCTTCTTGCCAGTGCCTTCCCGCCCGCATAGAATGAAGGCATTGCAATGATGGAAAGACGATCTTCCGCCTCAATACTTGTCATGATTCTGCTGCTCTCGGCGGCGACCAATCTTCATGCCCAGACCAGAAAGCCGCGCCAGACACTGCGCGATCTCGAGAAGAGGCAGGAGTCGCTCTTCAAGGACTTCGAGCGGGAGGTCAGCGACGGGAAAGTCCAGGCATGGGAATGGGATGAACGGTCTTCAGTGATTCGTCTCTCAGCCGGCGAGGCCGCCGCTGCATACCGGCCGGCTGACTGGGAAGGCGAGGATCTGCTCGCGCTGGCCGAACTCTGGCTGGTGGCAGAAGATTATGCCCGCGCGGCCGACGTCTACCGCGCGGCGATCAATTCCGACTCCCGCAGGAAAGAGGTCGACGGCCTCGACATCAGAGCCCGACTGGCCGAGGTCCTGATCAGATCGGACCAGCTCGATTCGGCGGGCGCAGTCATGCAGCAGCTCAAGAAAGAGAGGTCCGACGACCGTGTCGTTATGGTCGCGCTGGTCGGCCTGTACAGGGAACTGGCCCTCGCACTGCGCGACAGCGGTTATCAGCTCCGCGCGGCCGATGCGGCGTATGACGGGTACCAGTTGGCCGATGTCAGCAAGCTCATCCGCATCGGCTCGCCGCAGTTGATCGAAAGGGTGCTCCGCGATCAGTTGTCGATGGGCGCGCTCTATGTTGCGCTCAGCGAACAGATGAGCCGCGCGAAGACCGCCGTCGATTTCGACAAGACCGTTCGTAAATTCGATTTCAAGGAGCAGACGTATCTGCTTGATCACTACGAGAAAGAGCTGGCCATCGCGCGGATGATCGGCAAGCCGGCGCCCGGGCTGAAACCCGGCGTTGCGGGAGACTCGATCGATCCCGCGTCGATGCGCGGCAAAATCGTGCTCCTGGATTTCACCGCCACCTGGTGCGCGCCGTGCGCGGCTGCGTTCCCGCACTGGCGCGAGTTCCAGTCGCGCTTCGCTGATCGCGGATTCCAGATCGTCGGCGTGACGCGGCTCTACGGCCGGACCGACAAAGGCATTGCCGAATCTGCCGATGACGAACTCAAGGCGTTGCGGGAATACAAGAAGGCGAATAACCTGACATATCCGTATCTCGTCGCCGCGCTCGATGACGTGACCAATGAAGAGCGATTCGGCGTCGATTCGATCCCGACCGTCGTCGTCATCGATCGCGAAGGCATTATCAGGCATGTCAAACGCGGCATCGGCGATTACCGCCGGCTCGGGAGATTCATCGAGAAGTTGCAGTAGGCAGTAGGCAGTAGGCAGTAGGCAGTAGGCAGTAGGCAGTAGGCAGT
>CALBSU010000672.1 GCA_937967285.1 uncultured Acidobacteriota bacterium | reverse complement strand
CATTCAGAAATCTCCGTTATTGGTATCTCAGGGCGATCATCGGATCGACCTGTGAAGCTCTCCGCGCCGGAATCAGGATGGCGATCAGCACGACGACCAGCAGGAAGAACGAGACGCCGGCATATGCGATCAGGTCGGTGGCGCTGACACCGTAGAGCACGCTCGACATCAGCCTTGTGGCCGCCAGCGCCAGGGCAAGCCCGATCGACAAGCCGAGCAGCGTCAGCAGAATCCCCTGTCGCAGAACCAGCCTGAGCACCTCGCCCCGCCCGGCGCCGAGAGCCATTCTGATGCCGATCTCGCGCGTCCGCTGCGAGACCGAGTAAGCCATCACGCCGTAGATGCCGATCGCCGCCAGCGTCAGCGCCAGCAGGCCGAATGCGCCGAGCAGCGCGCCGGCCACCCGCGCCGGGAAGAGCGAGAAGCCCATGTGTTCGTCCATCGTCATAATGTCGTAGACGGGCAGATTCGGATCGAGCTGAGTGAAGACACCGCGGACCGCTCCGGCCATCCCCGCCGGATCGCCCTTCGTCCTGAGCACCATCGTCATATTGTCGCTTTGCGACTGAGCGAGCGGGAAGAACATAAACGGCTGCGGGTCCTCGCCCAGATTGAAATACTTGCCGTTGCCGACCACTCCGACGATCTGGAACTTCGGCCCGTTGAGGCCGGTACTGAATCGCCGGTTGAGCGCGTTCTGCGCCGGGTCCGCGCCGCCGAAGAAACGTTCAGCGAATGTCCTGTTGACGACGACCACCCGGGTCGAGTCCTTCGTATCCGAATCCGCAAAATCTCTACCGGCCTGCAGAGGTATCCCCATCGTCCGGAAGTAGCCGAGTCCGATCGAGCAGAGATACGAGGTCGGGACGTTCGCTCCCCGTTCGACCGGGCGCCCCTCGACGTAGACTCCGGTATTGGAAATGTTGAGCGTCAGCGGAAGCCAGTCCGTCAGCGAAGCACCGTCGATGCCGGGCAGCGCCGAGACTCGTTCGAGAAGCTGCCGGTTGAACTGCATGCTCTGATCGTCGTCGTACCCCTGAAGCGCGGTGTTGAAAGACATGACCAGGCCGTTGCCGGTCCTGAATCCCGGATCCACTTTATTGACCTCCTGCAGCGCGCGCAGCACCAGACCGGCCGCGATGAGCAGGACCAGCGAGAACGCGATCTGGGCGACGACCAGACCGTTTCTGAGAATCGATCTTCGATAGCCTCCGGTGCGCGTCTCGTCCTTGAGCGCCGGAACGACCTCGGGTCTCGTCGCCTGGAGCGCCGGAATGAGCCCGAAGACGATGCCCGTCGCTGCCGAAACCAGCAGCGCGAAGATCATCACCCGCCAGTCGATCATCAGGTCGAACGTCAACGGGAAATCGACCGGAGGCTTGAACGCGATGACCAGATCGATGATCCAGATCGCCAGAAAAATTCCGAAGACGCCCCCGATCAGTGCAAGCAGGATGCTCTCGGTCAGCAACTGCCGGATCAAACGCCCCCGACCGGCGCCGATCGCCAGGCGAATTGCAATCTCCTTCCGCCGATCGCTGGCGCGGGCCAGCAGCAGGCCCGCCAGATTTGTGCAGGCGATCAGCAGCACCAGTCCCACCGTGACCATGAGCACGATCGAGAACTGCACGATGCCGTCACGCAGGAATCCGATGATGAATCCCGGCCTGATCAGTCTGATCGTCTGCCCCTCGTTCGAATCCGGATACTGGCGCGCGAGCTGCCCGGCCAGCAAATTGAGCGACGCCTCGGCCTGCTCCTTCGAGACTCCCGGCTTGAGCCGTCCGGTCGCGAAGATGTTCATCGTGTCGCGGTTGTCCAGCCATTTCGCGCCGGGTTCTATCCACGCCAGCATCATCATCGGAACCCATATCTCGGGCGTGAAGATCATCTCCGTCCCGCGAAAACCCTCCTGCGCAACGCCGATGATCTTGAAGTTCTTCCCGTTGATCAGCACATCCCTGCCGACTATCGACGGGTCGCCGCCGAATCTTTTCTGCCAGCTCGAATAGCTGATCACCGCCACCGGATGAGCCAGCCTGTTGAGATTATCCTGCGGACCGATCAGCCTGCCGCGATCAGCCCTGATCCCGAGCATCTCGAAATACTCGCCCGAGACCAGATAACTCCAGACCCGCTCGTTCTGCCCGTCACGACTCAGCGAGACCGGCGCGAAACGATGCACAGCAATGCCGCTCAATACCTGATTTCGCTCCCGAAAATCGACATAGTTCGGATATGAGAATGTCAACGCCGTCTCGTTCGGACCGTATACACCTATCGAATAGACTTCGTCTGGATCAGAGATCGGCAGGCTGCGAAAGAGTACCGTGTTGACAAGGCTGAAGATCGCCGTGTTGGC
>CALBSU010000671.1 GCA_937967285.1 uncultured Acidobacteriota bacterium | reverse complement strand
TTCGGCGAGGGAGCGATACTGGTTCTTTTCCATCTGTTACCTCGAGTAGATTTTTTTATTCAGAAAGCAGACCATCCGACTGTGCGGGGTGTGGTCGAAGGGGCCGTATCAAGCACGCATGCTAACGCAAGCCGGTCGCCGTTGTCGAATCCGATCGCAGTCCGTGCCCTGTCAGGATAAGGCAGATTTTTCAGGCAGGATCAACAGGATTTGACAGGATTTACAGGATTGATTCAGGTCTATGAATTGGTCTATCTGCCCTGAAATTCCCTCTAGCAGCCTTGCGATTTTTCAATATCATCCTGTAAATCCTGTCAAATCCTGTTGATCCTGTCTGAAAAATCCTCTTCCACAAGCTGAGTAATTATTGCGGATTTGCAGATTGGGTTTTGAAAAAGCATACTTCGTGGTCATATTTCCGATATGAGACCTGTGAAGAATCCTCAAAATAGCGGAACGGCGGGCGGATTGGCGCTGCTGATACCGATCGCGTCATTTCTGCTGCTGCTGGCGGCCTCCTGGCGGCGCTGGACCTCTCCGATCGCCGACAGCGGCCGGGAGATGGAGCTGCCGCTTCGCCTGCTCGAGGGCGAGTGGCTCTACCGCGACGTTCATTACCTCTATCCTCCTTTCGCTCCGTATCTCAATTCGCTGCTCTACGGCATTTTCGGAGCGCATCTCGATGTGCTGCTGGCGGCGGGGATAGTTTGCGCGGTGGCGATCACGCTGCTTGCCCTGCTGATCGGGCGCAGGATCCTCTCGCCGCTCGACGCCGCGCTCGTTGCGGCGGCGGTGATCGTGCTCTGCATCTTCAAGCCGTCCGGGAATCTGATCTCTCCCTACGCCTATGCCGCGCTCTACGGCATGGTCTTTGCGTTGACGTCGCTCCTCTTCACGCTTCGCTACGCCGAAAACAGCAGAGTTCGGGAACTTATGTTTGCCGGAGTGATGATCGGACTGGCGGGCATCAGCAAGCAGGAGTTCGGATTCGCCTCGGCGGCGACCGTGACCTGCGCGATCCTGTATCTGCACCGGCCTGAGTGGCGTGTGATCGCGACCCGGCTAAGTGCGGCAGCCGTGCCGGCGCTGCTGATCGGACTGCCGGTCTACGGTCTGGCATTCTACAACGTCGGCTGGGAGACGCTGGTCCGCGACTGTCATCTTCTTTACACGCATCTGCCGGAGTCGCTGGTCTACTACAACGCGCAGCGGACGGGGATGGACCGGCCGCTGCTGTCGCTGCTGCAGATGCTCGGAGGCGCGGCCGTGGGAGGCGTCGCGCTCAGCCTGACCGTCCTGATCGGCGGCCGGGCGCGCGGTGCGGGGAAGACGGCTTCGGTTGCACTGCTGATCTCGGCGGCCGTCGCCGCAGTCGTCGCGCTGATCGCCGGCCGGCAATGGGACGGCAGTCCTCTGCGCGCCCTGCCGATCCTGCTGGTTGTCCTTATTTTTCTGGAGTGGCGGAAGAGGCACGGGGCGGCGGTCTTCATCATCTCGATCTACAGTCTGGCAATCCTCGCCCGCGTCACGCTCCGTGTGCCGAGCGGCGGAGCGTTCGGCGGATTCTTCCTGCCGACATCGCTGATAATCTTCTTTCACCTCTTCATCAATCTGCTGCCGGAAGAACTGAGACGCCGGACAGGGGACGACGTCGTTGCCGGCAGAGTGCGGCGCGTCGCCCGCGGCCTGATCATCCTCACGATTCTGGTTATGACGGTCGTCTTTTCGATCCGTTACAGGAAGAACTTCACGCATCCGATCGCTGCGGAGCGAGGCATAATCGTCGCGCCGTCCGTCACCGGACCGGCGATCGAGGAAGCTCTGCGCTTCATCGAGGCGAACACGCGGCCGTCTGAGCCGATCGCCGTCTTCCCTGAAGGAGTCGATCTGGCCTTCCTGACCGGCCGCAGTACGCCCTTCCGGCATCAGATACTGATTCCGGGACTGATGCTTCCGGCCGATGAGAGACGCGCGATCGAGACGCTGCGGAAGGTCCGGTATGTTCTGATCGTCAACCGCCCGATGCGCGAGTTCGGCGCCGAAGCCTTCGGCAGCGACTTCTATCGGGATCTCGGCCGGTTCATCGATGAGAATTATGAGCTTGTCAGGATCTGCGGGAAGAAGGAAGACCGGAATCCACGGATCGGAGCCTCCGGGTTCTTCATCAAAATCTACCGGCTCAAGGGGGTTAGTGCTTCTTGACCTCTGAATTCGAGAAGAGATAACCGAAGGCGAGCAGCGTCATGACCGCGCCCTGGACCAGAAGCACGGTCGTCAGAGGAAACCGCTTGACCAGCATTCCGGTGGCCAGGCTGCCGAGCGGCATGCCTCCGCGGAACGCCACCATGAAGATGCTCATCACTCGGCCGCGCATCTCGTCGGTCACGAGCAGTTGGACCAGCGATGTGATCAGCGAAAAGACGCACATCATGAAGATGCTGGCGATGAAGATCAGCGGATAGGCCAGCCAGATGTTCGGCGCCAGAGTGAATGCCATGACCGAGACGCCGAATCCGATCTGCATGATCAGCGCGTATTTGCCCTTCTGCTTGATATGCCCGATCCCGGCGACGATCAGCGCTCCGACCACGGCCCCGGCGCCCGAAATCGCCATCAGTTCGACGTTGCCCTGCGCCCCTGTTTTGAAGATGTCGCGGGCGAAGACCGCCAGAAACGTCGTCACCTGCATCCCGAAGAACGTGCAGGCGAAGGCCAGAAAAGTCAGCGACCTCAAGCCTTCCTGATGCCAGACGAAGTTGAGGCCCTCCCTCAACTGGCTCCGCATATCCCCGGTGTATGTTCTCGGAATGTGGCCGACGCTCAGCGACATGAGCGCGATGATGACCGCGATGAAACTCAG
>CALBSU010000670.1 GCA_937967285.1 uncultured Acidobacteriota bacterium | reverse complement strand
ACTCTCAAATCTTCTCCGCTGGAATTCGTCGAAGGTGACGGCCAGGACGATGACCGCGCCGATGACGATCTTCTGAATGAAAGGAGAGATCTGAAGTAAATTACCGCCGTTTGCCAGCACGCCCATGATGAGCGAGCCGATGATTGTTCCGAGGACGGTGCCCTGTCCGCCGCTCAGGCTGCCGCCGCCGATGACGACAGCGGCAATGACGTTGAGTTCATACCCCTCGCCGGCGTTGGGCTGGCCGGTGACGGTGCGCGAAGTCTCGATCGCTCCGGCCAGGCCGCTCAGCGCACCGAGGATGGCATAGTAGATGACCTGATAGAGCGAGACGCGAATGCCGGCGAAGCGCGCCGCTTCGATATTGCTGCCCATGGCATAACAGTATCTGCCGAGCCGCGTGCTGCTGAGCACGAAATGGGCGCAGACGGCGATGGCCATGACGATGAAGAGCGGCAGCGGGAAGAGATTGAAGACGGTCTTTTCAGCCAGGTATCCGGCCTCGCGCGGGAGACCTACCACCGCATTGCCTTCTGAAATATAGAGGGCGAGGCCGCGATAAATTCCCATCGCGCCGAGCGTCACAATGAACGGAGGGATCTTGAGTGTCGTGACCGCCGTCCCGTTGAGCAGGCCGCAGGCCGCGCCGACCAGGATGAAGATCAGGATTCCGACGACGACAGGCATTCCGGCCGTCATCGACATCGCTCCGACCACTCCCGCCAGGCCGACGATCGAGCCGACGGAGAGGTCGATCCCGCCGGAGACCATGACCATCGTCATTCCCATCGCCATGATCGTGATGACCGCTGTCTGCCGCGCGATAGCGGCAAGATTGCCCGCCGTTATGAACTTCGGATCCTGCCCGAGAATGAAGTATTCGCCGAGCGGAATCGCGAGGCAGAGAGCGATGAGGCTGATGAATGGGAGAAATCTCTTGATCCAGTCCTGCATTCAGTTGGGTCCTCTTGATTTCCTGTCGTTCAGTTCTCCTCGAGAGCTGCGAATCGCAGAATCTCTTCCTGGGTTGCGGTTCGTCCGTCGAACTCGGCGACCAGATGTCCGCGGCGCATGACCAGTATCCGGTCGGCCATGCCGAGCAGTTCCGGCAGATCGGACGAGACCATGACGACGGCCGCGCCTGCTTCGGCCAGTTCGTTGACTTCACGATAGATCTCGGAGCGCGCAGCGACATCCACTCCGCGGGTTGGTTCGTCGAGGAGGAAGATGCGTGAATCCGCATAGAGCCAGCGTGCGAGCAGCGTCTTCTGCTGGTTGCCTCCGCTCAGGCGCCCGACCGGTTTGAGCGGCGCCGGCGGCCGGATATTCAATTTATCGATGTATCGCCGGGCAACGTCGTTTTCCGTCCGGCTCTGCAGACGGCCTCCGCGCAGGAGCGCAGAGACATTGGCCAGGGTGATATTGGTCGCCATCGGCAGATTGAGGCAGAGTCCCGTCCGTTTGCGATCCTCTGTCAACAACCCCAGACCGCCGGCCACCGAGCGATGCGCGCTCGGATGTTCGATCGGCCGTCCGTCGATCAGTATCCGGCCCGATTGAGCCGGGTGAGCGCCGTAGATCGCCTCGACCAGTTCCGTCCGTCCGGCCCCGGCCAGCCCCGCAATTCCGACCACCTCGCCCGAACGAACCTCGAAACTGACTCCCTCGAATTTCGGCGGCAGGCTCAGATCCTCGACGCGCAGTCTGACATCGCCGATCACGGCCTTGCGCGATGGAAAGATCTCCTTCAGCTCGCGGCCCGCCATGTGACGGATCATTTCGTCTGTCGTGAGCACTCCCCAGGGGCCCGTCCAGACGGCCTTGCCGTCGCGGAGGATGGTCAGCCGGTCGGCGATCTCGTCCAGTTCCTCGAGTCGATGCGAGATGTAGATCACCGCCAGGCCGCGTTTTTTGAGATCCCTGATCAGGCGGAAGAGCTCCTCGACTTCGCCGGAGGTGAGCGACGAGGTCGGCTCGTCCATGACGATCACCTTGCGGGCCTCGACGATCGCCCGCGTGATCTCGACCAGTTGCCGGTCGGCGGCGCTCAGCCTGCCCAGCCTGGCTTTCGGGTCGATTCGGAATCCGTACTCGTCGAGCAGCTTCCTGGCCTGTTCGTTCAGCTCGCGGTGATTGATGATTCCCAGTCCCGGCGCCACCATCGGTTCGCGACCGAGAAAGATGTTCTCCGCCACCGTCAGGTGAGGCGCGAGCGACAATTCCTGGTAGATCATCGCCACGCCCGATGAGAGCGCATCGGCCGGACCTGAGAATCTGACGCGTTCGCCCGACATCAGAATCTCCCCTCCGTCGGGCTGATGCACTCCGGAGAGGATCTTCATGAGCGTCGATTTACCGGCGCCGTTCTCGCCGACGAGCGCCAGTACCTCTCCCGCACGGGCGGTGATATCGACCCCTTCGAGCACCCGGTTGCCGGCGAACGATTTGTCTATGCCGCGCATCTCCAGCGCGACCGCCTGTTCGTTCATACCATCTCTGATAATTACTCGTCCGTGGACTGAAGATCCACGGCTGAATTCAGCTGCCGCTCTTGCGGCGCTGCTTTGATCGATGCAGTTAAATCACTATGGCGCTCAACTTCTTTTTACTTTCTACTTTCTACTTAAGTAATTGTTTCATCTCCGGCGTGTCCATGTTCTCTTTCGTCAGGAGGCTGACGCCGGTATCGATCCGCTTTTCGGGCGGTTTGCCGTTCAATTTATCGACGATGGTTTTGACGCCTTCGTAACCCATCTTGAAGGGGTTCTGGAGG
>CALBSU010000669.1 GCA_937967285.1 uncultured Acidobacteriota bacterium | reverse complement strand
TCCTGGTCGTCTCAGCTCTGACATTTTCCGCGATTCAGTTCAGAAAGGATGCGCCACGGCTGGATTCGACTCAGCGCGAGCCGGCGCGGAGAAACCTGACCGCCGGCGACCAATCCCGGACCGCCCCTGTAGCGATCAAACCGGTTCCGAGGCGAAAGGCCGGCGATGAGGCTCCAGAGCTTTACGAGCGAGAATCCGGCGAAGGCGAGGGACGCGAGGACTGGTTCTTTTTTCAGCGGGCCTATCCGGCGGAAACGATTCCCGTCGATGCGGGGATGAGGATGCGCGAGCAGCTCGAGACGGAAGAAGCGCGGCTCGCCGCGCTGCAAAGCGACAACGTTTTTCTGACACGGGAAACGAGCCAGCAGCAGGATGTCTGGGCGGCGATCGGCCCTCAACCGATCATCTCGGGAAGGACTGTCGGGACTCCGCGAAACAATGTCTCGGGCAGAGTTTCGGCCATCGCTCTCGATCCCGGATACGACGGCGTGACGAACCGGACGGTCTACACCGGAGGCGCGCAGGGCGGAGTCTGGAAATCTGTCGATAACGGGCAGAACTGGTCGCCCCTGACCGATAATCAGCCCTCGCTGGCCATCGGCGCGATCGAGATAGATCCGAACTCGCCGCAGACGATCTATGTCGGTACCGGGGAAGGTTCCCGATGCTCCCTCTGTTATTACGGCGCCGGAATGCTGAAATCGACCGATGGCGGAAGCTCATGGACCGTCATCGGAGGGCCGGTCTCAGCGGTCGCGCCGAACAATCCCGTCTTCATCAATACTGCATTCACGCGGATCGCGGTTGATGCGACGAATTCCTCGACGATCTATGCCTGCACGACGTTCGGCGCGACCTCAACGTCCAACAGCGCGGGGCAGCAGGTCGATGCCGGTCAGGTCGGAGTCTGGAAATCGAATGATGCAGGCGCTACCTGGCGCAATCTTGATCCGGGCGGCACCGGCGGGACGTATTCATCTCACGATCTGGTGATCGATCCGCTGAATCCGAATCGAATCTATGCCGGAATGCGCACGATCGGAATCTACCGGTCTGAACAGGGAGGCGAACCCGGAACGTGGACGCGACTCGGCGGCGGCCTTCCCGATCCGGGAAGCAATCCGACCGGCAATCCTTCGACCTCGCCGTTCCGCCGAATGGCAATGGCCGCCGGCCCGCCGGTCGCGCCTTCGCAGAACACCACGCTCTACATCGCGTTCGCCAGCACGACCAGCACTCTGTTCGGGATCTACAGGTCGACCGACAACGGCGACTCATGGACCAGGGTGACGACGCCGCAGACTCAGGGGCAGACCAATTACAACCTCGACATCGCGGTCGATCCGGCGGACGGGAATACGGTCTACTACGGTACACAGGCAAACAGCTCGAACAACGGCGGAACGCTCTTC
Organism: uncultured Acidobacteriota bacterium; assembly: GCA_937967285.1. Lineage (GTDB taxonomy): Bacteria > Acidobacteriota > Blastocatellia > RBC074 > RBC074 > JADJXM01. Next base: position 2,151 of record CALBSU010000669.1, on the reverse strand, counting down.
CGGAGCCGTGACGGCGGGCAGACGTGGGAGGACATCAGCCTCGGCGACGGGATCACGGGCGGGCTTCACGTCGACACGCATCAGATCGTGATCAGCCGGGCGAATCCTGAGATCCTCTTCACCGGCAATGATGGAGGGGTATGGCGGACCGATAACGCAAGGGCAGCGCTCGGCACGCTGAAATGGTTTCAACTTAACAATACGATCAGCCTGACGCAGTTTATGTCCGTCGCGCTGCACCCGACCGATCCGAACATTCTGATCGGAGGAACGCAGGACAACGGGACAAACAGATTTCGCGGCAACGTGGCCTGGGATCATATCGTCGACGGCGACGGCGGCTACACGCTGATCGATCAGTCGAATCCGCAGGTGATGTATCACACCTTCTACAACCAGAACAACGATGACGGCGGGGCGGTGATCGGTCCGCAGATCTCGTTCAATGGCGGCAATTCGTGGTCGCGGCGCGGGTGCTTCAGTTGCGCTCAGAGCCAGGGCAACTTCAACCCTTCGGACCGCGTGGCCTTTTATGCGCCGATGGCCTTGAACACAGGATTCACCGGGGCGAACGGCAATGTCGTCTATTTCGGGACATACAGGCTATACCGGACAGCCAATCGAGGAACGACGTGGACTGGACTTGGGCAGAGCACGGATGGATTCGGGCAGGATCTGACCAAAGGCGGCAACGCGGTGATATCCGCGATCGCCGGACATCCCGATCTGGACAACGGGACCAATCCTCCGGGCGAGATCGTCTGGGTCGGAACGAGCGACGGCAACGTGCAAGTGACATCCAATGCCGGCGCGCTTGCCTCAGCGAGCTTCGCCAACGTTACGAAAGCGCCGCTGCCGAACAGGTTCGTCACGGACATCGCAATCGATCAGGGCAACAGGCAGCGGGCCGTCGCGACCTACTCCGGCTTCAACGCGAACACACCGGCAACTCCCGGACACGTCTTCCTGACCACCAATCTGGGCGCGTCATGGACGGACATCAGTGGCAACCTGCCCGATGTCCCTGTCACCTCGGTGGCGCTCAATCCCAGTAACTCGAATACGATCTACATCGGGACCGACCTGGGAGTCTTCAGAACAACGAACGGCGGCGCGATCTGGGAGCGTCTGGGCAATGGAATGCCGCGCGTGGCGACATTCATGGTCCGCTATCACACGGCATCGAACACGCTGGTCGCGGCTACTCATGGCCGGGGAATCTATCGCCTGACGACGGCGGGCGCCGCCGCGACTGTCTCCGCCGCCAGCTTCAGCGCCGGCTCGATTACCGCTGAGAGCATCGTCGCCGCGTTCGGGAGCAATCTTGCCACACGCACGGTGGCGGCGACTTCCGTTCCGCTGCCGACCATCCTCGACGGAACGAGGGTGACGGTCAGGGACAGTCTCGGGTACGAGCGCCAGGCCCCGCTCTTCTTCGTCTCGCCTCAACAGGTCAATTACCTGATCCCCGCCGGATCGGCGCCGGGCACGGCGACAGTCACGATCGTCTCGGCCGACGGACGCGTGTCGACCGGAACGATCCAGGTCGAGACGGTAGCGCCGAGCGTCTTCTCCGCCAACTCAAACGGGCGAGAGGTCCCGGCGGGTTTCGCACTGCGCGTCAAACCGGATGGTTCTCAGATCAATGAACCTGTAGCCAGATTCGATCAGGCACAGAACAGATTCATCACCGAACCGATCAACTTCGGCCCGGCTCAGGACCAGCTCTTTCTCATTCTCTTCGGAACCGGGTTCCGGTATCGAAGCTCACTGTCGAGCGTTGTGGTGACTGTCGGCGAAGTCCCGGTACAGGTCTTCTATGCCGGCCCGCAGGGTGGCTTCGTCGGCCTCGACCAGTTGAATCTGCTTCTCCCGCAGAGTCTGGCAGGCCGTGGCACGGTCGATGTCGTTATTCGGGTTGACGGCAAAATAGCCAACACCCTGCAGGTCAATTTTCAGTAACCCGATCCGCCATGTATTATTGAACTGTCCGGTACAGCACCGCGAGCGATAGCGACCGGGTACAGCGACAATATCGACCATTTATCAGATTCAATATGGCTATCATCAATCGTAAAAAGACCACTTCAGTCAATGTCGGCGGAGTCACAATCGGCGGATGCCAGGCGGTCGTCGTTCAATCGATGACCA
>CALBSU010000668.1 GCA_937967285.1 uncultured Acidobacteriota bacterium | reverse complement strand
GACGTGATCAGCAACAGCACGGGCGGCTCGATCGACCTCGACCCCGAGCTGAGCTGGAACTATGAGGCGGGATTCAGAAGCAACCTCCATGATGGACTGCGGATCGAGGCGACATTTTTCAGGATGGATTATCAGAATCAGATCATTCCGGCGAGCCTTGCCGGCGGCATCGGAGCGACTCTGACCAACGGCGGCGAAACAGTGCATCAGGGCGCTGAGTTCAATGCCCGGGTCGACAGCGGGACCATTCTCAGGTCACGTCACAACTTCTACGCCAGCGTCGCGCTGACGTGGCTGCCCATTGCCAGATTCGACGGGCTGAGGTTCAGCAACATCTCAGGAGCGGGCAACGTCGCGATCACCGGCAACAGACTGCCCTATGCGCCCGAAGGACTCGCCAATCTGAGTTTCGGGTACACGCATCCCTTCGGAATCGAGACTCTGGTCGAGATGGTTCATACGGGCAGCCAGTTCGGCGACGACCTGAATACGGTGGCGCCGACTCCGGACGGGCAGCGCGGACTGATCCCCTCAGCGAATGTCTGGAATGCGACAGTCAATTACAGCATCGAGTCGCGCAGATCGACATTCTTCTTCACGGTCAAAAATCTGACCGACAGGACATTCATCGTCGACAGGACTCGCGGGCTCCTGCCGGGGATGCCGAGGCTCGTCCAGGCGGGCGTTAAATTCAGATTCTGATCAGCGAATCATTCGAGGTGATAAAACAGATGAGCAAGAAACTTAAATGCTGCAAGAAATACAAACGCGGTAAGAGATGCAAAAAGTGCCCGCTCAGATGATGGCGATTCCCCGCCCCGGCTGAAGGCCGCCGGATGACGGTTGCCCGGCCGGCTCCTTTCTGCCAATCTAATGAAGTGCGCGCTTTCACACGGATTATGTGATTGACGGAGATGGGAGCATTGATCAGGAACGCATTACGGGCGACGTTCATCATTATTCTGGCGACGCTGACGGTTCCGACAGGTGTCGGGACCGCGATGCAGAGGCCTGTTTCGTTACTGCCCGACGATCCGTATCAGTTCGAGGGGCCGGCCGGCCCGCGTGCCATGGTCTCCCGGGTGCCGGTCAGCGGAGAGGATTTCAGCCTCGCTTACCGCGTCACGGTCGCGGGTCAGACCGATCGGATGGGCGATTCGGCTGTCGAATGGATCACGACCCGTGCGGTCAATCCGCTCGATGAGATCGAAATGGCTTTCTCGATCCGTAACACCGGCCGCCTCGACGGATCAGTACTGAGAGTATCGATCAGCTTCGAATCGAGAAACGGCCAGCTTCCACCTGAGTTTGAGACCCTCATCCCGTGCCGGGATACCAACTGGACACCGTATCGATACCGATTCAAGGCCTCGCGATATTACCCGGCCGGCGAATCGAGGATCGTTCTCCGATTCGGCTACGGACCGCAGGAGTTCGAGATCGGCGCCATCGAAGCGTTCAATCCCGGTCCGGTCGAACCGACGCAGACGTTCGGAATCCCGCTCATCCCGGCGGATGCCTTCACAGGCTACGGCGCCTACTTCGACGGCAAGGTCGGAGGCTCCCTGACGATCGTCAACGTCGGCAGCCAGCCCTTCGACAAGGCTTTCAGGATCAGCACCAACGGGATCTCCGACTTTATTTATCGATCGGGACTGACCTACAACAATATCCAGTCGGTGACGAAGGGAGATCTCTGTCTGCTGAGCTTCTATGCCCGACGGATCGAACCGGTTGACGGCGGACCGATCAAGGCGCAGGTCGTCTTCGAGCGCAACGGCGGCAACTACGAAAAATCTCTCGCGATCAATTTTCCGAACGATACCGACCAGTGGCGTTTATATCAGATCCCGTTCTACGCGCGGACTACATTTCTGGCCGGCGAAGCTCATCTGATCTTCCACTTCGGCTACGGTCCTCAGAAATTCGAACTCGGGGGGATCAGCCTGCTCAATTACGGCAGCCTGACCAGACCCGAACAACTGCCGCGTTCCTACTACTATCCCGGCCGCGGCGATTCTCAGGCGCGCTGGCGGATCGAGGCCGATGAGCGGATTGAACGGCATCGCAAGGGCGATCTGACCGTCATCGTCAGGGATCGCAACGGAGAACCTCTGCCCGGCGCGAGGGTGCGGATCAGCCAGAACAGCCATGCCTTCAGGTTCGGGACGGCCGTGACCGCACAGTTGCTGGCCGGAAACGGTCAGACCGAAGCTGACCGCAAAATCTATCGTTCGAGGGTGCTCAGCCACTTCAATACGACCGTCTTCGAGAACGACCTCAAATGGCCGTTCTGGGAAGACTGGGCGCCCTGGAACAGGCAGGCCGTCAGAGATGCCCTGGGCTGGCTTGAACAGAACGGGCTGCCCGTGCGCGGCCACAATCTGATCTGGCCGAGTTACGGACAGATGCCTGCCGACACGCGCTCGCTGCCGCCGGATGCCCTGAGAGCGCGCATCGACGGCCATTTCGCAGCCATCCTGTCGGCGGCGGGGATCGGCGGCAGATGTTACCAGTGGGATGTAATCAATGAACCGTTTCATAATCATGAGGTCCAGGGGAGAATTCCGGGCACACCGGGCGTAGAGGCTTCCGTCGGGCTGCTCGGCAATCAGGAAATGCTGCGATGGTTTCAGAACGCCCGGGCATACGATCCGGCGGCGCGACTCTTCCTAAACGATTTCGATATTCTGACCGGCGGAGGCATCGAGAAGACACATCAGGACTATCTCTATTCCCTTCTCCAGTGGATGATGGCCGGTGGCGCGCCGATCGATGGAATAGGTTTTCAGGGCCACGTTCACAACTTCACCTCGCCGGAGGATATCCAGTCGACGATCGATCGCTTTGCGGCTCTGGGACTGCAGATGGCAGTGACCGAATTCGACATCGATACCCTCGATGAAGAGCTGCAGGCCGAATACCTGCGGGATTTTCTGACGATCGTCTTCAGCAATCCCGGGTTCACCGATTTTCTGCAATGGGGATTCTGGGAGAAGGCGCATTGGAGGCCGCAGGCCGCGCTCTACAGACAGGACTGGAGCTCCAAACCGATCGCAGAAGCGTTCATCGATCAGGTTTACGGAAAATGGTGGACCGACCAAACGGCGCGGACCGACCAGAACGGGATGCTGAAAATCAGAGGATTCAAGGGCGGATACACAATCACCGCCGGGCACCTCAGAAGCGTCATCTCGAAGCGGATCAGCCTCGACGATGAAGCGACAGTGATCATCGACATCGACGGCGAAGCCTCGCGCCCGCCTCTGCGGAGGGTCAGATGACCGCGAATAAACCTTGACGGGGCATGTCGACCGGGACTAGACTTTCCGGAAAGTGCGCGAATCGATATCATCCCCCCGGTTGAAAAAGATTCAGGGATAATCAAGGAGCGAGCCGCATGGCCAGTCTTACGTCCACCACGCCCACATGGGCGACCATACCGATTCGTCTCGTACTCGGCGCGATCATGTTCGCGCATGGCGCCCAGAAGGTCTTCGGCCTGTGGGGCGGGAGGGGATTTACCGCCTGGACCAACGGCGAGGCGCCCCTCAACCTTCGTCCGTCATACGCCTGGCTTGGAGCTGCCGCCTTGGTCGAACTGATCGGCGGCGCCATGATCTTCGTCGGCTTCCAGACACGCATCGCGGCTTTTCTCATCTGCTGCAACATGGCCGTCGCAATTGCCGGCATCCACTGGCCGGCCGGCTTCTTCCTCTCGAATGGCGGCTATGAATTCGCACTCGCCGTCTTCGCCATGTCACTGTCGCTGCTGATCATCGGCGGAGGCAACGCATCGATCGATGCTTCGATGGGCGGCTGATTCGGATTTACCACTGCACGGCAGCTCTTTCTACTTTCTACTTTATACTTTATACTTCGTTTACCCCTTTGATTTAATCCATATTCACAATACCGGCTTGAGGAGCAGGCTATGAGCGGCTGTGCGCACTGTTTCAGCGAACTCGCGGAGCTGACCGTCTTCTGTCCCAATTGCGCGCATGCGAACGAGGTTGATCTTGACGTCCTGATCGACAGGCTGATCGACGATCGTTACAGGGTCTACCGGCGCCTGGGTCAGGGAGGGCTGTCGAGCGTCTTCGCGGCGACGGACCTGAGGACCGACAGGGTTGCGGTGCTCAAGATCAGCGATCCGGCGCAGATGGTCCGCAGGGAGAGCAGCTTCCCCGTCGATCCTCAGCGATCGCGAAATTACTGGATCGAGATGCTCGAACGGATGCGTCGCGAGGCGGAGCACCTCTCCTCGATCGATCATCCCGGAATCGTCAGGGTTCTGGACACCGGAATGATCGGCGACGATCTGCGTTATGTGGTCACTGAGTTCATTCACGGCGAGACGCTGAGATCCCTGATCGACAGACGAGGCCGTTTTGGCGCCGATGAAACGATCGAAATCGTGAGGGGGATCGGCCAGGCTCTCGATGCGGTTCACGAGGCGGGCATCGTTCACCGGGATGTCAATCCGAGCAACATCATCCTGATCGTTCCTTCGGAGAACCAGGAAGAATCGGATCGGGAAGGTTCCAAAGGTATCGGCCCTCAAATAAAACTGATCGACTTCGGAATCTCGAAGTTTCCTCAACCGGCCGGAGCGCCGCCTTTCACCAGAAATTCTCCGTTGCGCGGAACGGTTAGTTACTCCTCGCCGGAACAGTGCCGCGGCATCGAGGTTGAGAGTCGTTCGGACATCTATTCGCTGGCCGTCATCGGCTATGAGATGCTGACCGGACAACGTCCTTTCGACGGCCGGACACCGACCGAGATCGCGCTCAGACATATTCAGGATGAGGCTCGCACGCCGTCCTCGATCAATAATGCGATCCAGCCGGGTCTCGACCGCGCGCTGCTCAAAGGACTGGCCAAAAACCCCGATGAGCGGCCGGCGACCGCGGGAGACCTGGTTTCACTGATGGAATCCGGAATCCGTCAAATGACGATCTCTCTGGGAGCCGATCAATCCGCGGTTGCCGATGCCGCAACCATAGTCAGGTCGGGGGATATCAGAAAAGTTCGGAGGAAGAGGCGCAGGCTGGCGGTCGCGGCCATCGCGGCGGCGATTGCGCTTGGAGGCTATCTGCTTGCGGACAGGATGCTCAGGCAATTCCAACCGACATCGGAAAACGCGCCGGTCGGTCAGACGGACGATGAAAATATCGACGTTTTGCCCGGAAGCGATGCGGATTCGCTCGAGATAGCGGCGCGGAGCTCTGAGCAAAGGCCGACGGTCGAGACCCAACAGATGAAGATCGTCACCGCTCCGATCAGATCAGGCGGCGTCACGAAACCAAAGGCTGATCCGCCAGCCGTTCGCCGAAAAACAGCGTCTCCCCCTGATCGACGAACGAAGACAAGCATTACTTCGCCGGAACCAAAGACGCCCGCAGTTCCGAAGGAAGCTCCACGACGGATCGAACCGACGACGAGTACCCCGCGGGAAACAACTGCGTCGCATCGTCCCGGCGAAATCCCTATCCCGCCGCCCATAACTACTCCGCCGGTCAGATCAACCGGCGAAATCCCTGATACGTCGAGCCGGGACGAAAACAGTCAGCCGGCCGACGAGAGCAGGCCGTCCGTCAGACCGAGGATCTCCAATCCGGAACGACCGGCGCCGATTGGGCCCAGGCTGATCCAGTGGGCCGGCCCCGTCAATCGATCGCGCGAAATTCGGATCGAGATGCCGGGCCTGCCCGGAACGATCGATATCCCGAAACCTTACCAGGAGCGGGTCGCCGTGGTCGAACCTCCGAATCCGTCCAACCGCTGGAAGTACGCCATCCTGCGGGTCTTCGGTAAAGGCAACGTTGCCATAGTCATCCGCTGGTGGCCCGTTCAGCAGAGCCAGTTCGCCGAGATCGACGGACGGTAATCAATTGTTCTGTCCGATCGGATCTCCGGCCGGCACCGGAACAGGGCGCGCCGAAGGCCTGACGGCATCGGGACGATTGAGAAACCTTTCGATCTCGTCGAGCGCGGACCGGCGCCAGGCATCGGCAGGAGTTCGCTTGATCAGACCCGCGAGCTGCCTCAGAGAGTGCGTCGCCTCTGCCCGGACGAGCGGCGATGCGTTCTCATTGCCCGCCAGCTCGATCAGGTTTCTGACCGCTGATTGCTGGATCACCCGCAGAACGGCTCTGTGATATCCCGACCGTGGCGCCGTGACCTTCCACGTTGCATCGATGATCGCATCAAGAACCTCCCGGAGATCGGGATTTTCAGGGTTCTCGGCATTGAATTCGATCAGTCGCGCGGCCCGCTGCGGATCGATCAGCGTGCCGATGACCAGATCAGAAGCGATGGAGGCGGCCGATAGCGGATCGAAGGCTGGATCCGTCCGCTTCGTGAAATATTCAGCCGTACCGCCGTCGAAACCTGAAGCGATGGGCGGTATCAGATCGAGAATCCTCTGGGGAACCGCCAGCTCATCGATCCGCATCGTATCCAGCACTGCCTTCAAAGCCTCGCGCTGTTTCGCGGCCGGAACGACTTCGCGATACCTGCCCGGGAGCGCCCCGTCGCTCATCTTCACCGAATATGTGAAATAAAGCCCTCCCAGCGATTTCGCCGCCGAGATGACCTGATAGCGGTGATGCAGATAGAGCGGAAGGAACTTTGCTTCGAGCGCCGAAAGAGGCTGGCCGACTGAAATGCTGCGCAGCCCGAAATTCCGCATCCCGATTCTGCGAACCTCCATTTCATGCTTCAGTGTCGCGACGGGATCGCTGCCGTTGTCCCAGACGCTGGCCAGCGGATGGGCCGTGCCGGCAGCCCTGGCATCCCCGTCGTCGATGAAGAGCTGTCCCGCGGCGATCGCCTTCCTGACCAGACTGTCGAGTTCCGCTCTCTCATCCGCGCCGGAGGGGAAATGCGAGTAAGAATAAGCCACGGCGAACTTATCGAACGATCCGATGCCGGTGGAATAGGCGTTCGAGAGGTCCAGTTTTCCGTCCCGGATCTCGACCATCGGCGCGGGATAGTCCATGACCGAAGCCCTGCCGTAGCTGCTGGCGGCGAAGTTATGAGTGAAACCGAGCGTGTGGCCGACCTCGTGGGCCGAGAGCTGGCGGATTCTGGCCAGCGCCATGGCGGCGGAATCCTCGGTCGTGTTCTGGATCGACGCTTCGGTCAGGTAATCGAGATCGGGAGCGTCGCCGGCCTGGCATTGCAGGCCGGGCAGAGGCGATTCGCCCTGGGCGATCTCGGCCGGGATCATTCCCGTCCCGAGCAGCACGTCCTGCCTGATCCGCAGGGACCCCAGCGAGACATTGCCCTTGATGATCTCGCCGGTGCGAGGATCGACCACCGAGGCGCCGTAAGACCATCCGCGCGTCGAGCGATGCACCCAGTTGATCATGTTGTAGCGGATATCCATCGGATCGGCGTCCTCGGGCAGGACTTCGACTCGATATGCGTTGCGGAAGCCTGCCGCCTCAAAGGCCTGTGACCACCACGCCGCGCCCTCGACCAGCGCGCTCCTGATCGGCTCCGGAACGCCGTTATCGACATAATAAATGATCGGCTTGACGACATCCGAAACCGCGGCACCCGGATCGGTCTTCTGCAACCTATGCCTGATCACCCATCGTTTCTCGATCGGTTCCGTGAACGGCGAAGCGTAATCGTAAAACATCGTCGAGATCGCTCCGGTCCGCGGATCGTACTGTCTCGGACTGTAGTTGCCATCCGGCAGTTCGACCAGCGAATGATGCTGGCGGACCGTCACCGATTGCGGCGACGGCGTAACGCTCCTGAGCAGCCCTCCCGGATCCTCGCCGGCCAGAGTGATGATCGTCTCGATCTCAGTATTCTTCGGAAAACCCTTCGTCCGCGGCAGATGGAAGGCGCTGCGCCCCTCGTCGAAACGGAAGTTCCCCTGACGTGCTGATCTCAATCGGTTCGCAACTCCGTGCGCGTCGCGCAGAAAGAGCCCCGTCGCGTCGACCAGGACCCGCGAGCCCTCAGACGCCTCGACCTTGAAGCCCCACAAGACAGATCGCGCGAACGAATCGCTGACCGCGCGCCGTTCGGCTTCATTCCGACTGACCGCGCGATACCTGTGATTCGGCTGAACCATCAGCACCTTCGGCCCGACCCTCTCGAACTGGACGACCGCGCTCGATCCGAGCTGCCCTCTGTCGAGCCCGATCGGATTCGATCCGACCCCGGCCGGCAACGAGATCTGGTAGAGGATCTCTTCGTTGAACCTCGAGATCTCCATCAGCATCCGGCCGTTGGCTGCGTCCCAGTAGAGCGGAATGAATCCGTCTATCTTCGTCATCCCGGCGGTCCTGCCGGCAATAGTGCGGTCTTCCCTCTTCGCGCCTTCACGGTCCTGTGCCCGGACAGACGAGATCAGAAAGATTATCGAAAAGAGGATTGCGAGCTTGCGCATCAGTTGAACCTCCGAGTTCCCTTTGTTTTCAGGCCTGGCCGGCCTCTCAATATTGAAGATGATCGAAAAGTTGATGGAGATCCTGAATCACGGTCAGTCGGTCATTGTCCGGGATGGCGCCGGAGCGGTCAAGCAGCAGCGGGAAGACGCCTGCCGCCCGGGCTCCCTCGACGTCCTCCCTGAGACTGTCTCCGACATGAACGGCCTGCTCCGCCCCGACGCCGAGCTGCTCCAGAGCAAGACGAAAGATCAGCGGATCCGGCTTGGCGGCCCCGTCCCGACTGGAAATCCCCAGATAATCGAAATAATCGCGCAAACCGAGCCCCGCCAGCAGATCGATCAGCCGGGAATCGAAATTCGAGACCAC
>CALBSU010000667.1 GCA_937967285.1 uncultured Acidobacteriota bacterium | reverse complement strand
CGCAGCGTGTGTTCCGAAGCGTTCCGCTCGTATCGCAGGTGTTTCAGAAAATCATCGATATGTTTCTGCACCGTCTCCTCCTTTCGAATCGATCGACGCCGCCAATGCTGTTACTTTATACTTTCTACTTTTTTCTTTCTACTTTTATCAGCAGGTCGATGAGCGCCGCCTGATCATCGGACCTGAAGGCGATGCGTGCGGCATAGACTGGCAGCGGCAGGTCATCGAGCGCGCCGGGCGGCAGATTGGCGGCGTCTTTTTCGGTGATGACGACGGCGCGGGCGCCCGCGGCCACGGCCTGATCGACCAGGGAGCGGAACTCGTCCGGCGCGTGGCGATGATGGTCCGGATAATCGCGCCTCAACACGACTCGGCATCCGCGGGTTTCGAGATCCTGAATGAAAAGATCGGGCCTCGCAATTCCCGAGACGGCCGCGACCGGCCCGCTGACGGCCGGTGTCGAAGCATCCTGCCCGTCGAGGCGGACGAATCCGGACATTTCGTGGCTCGCAAACAGAAGCGGAGTTCCCTGTCTGGCGTATCGGGCGACCTCGCGCTGGAGAGCGGCTCTGTCGAAAGGCCTGTCGCTGCGGGTGACGATGACGGCATCGGCCCGCGCCAGTCCGGAAAGCGGTTCTCTGAGCCTGCCGAACGGGACCATGCGTGACGATTCGAGCGGGTCGGTCGCGTCGATCAACACGAGGTCGAGGTCGCGCGCCAGTTTGAGATGCTGAAAGCCGTCATCGAGGATGAAGACGTCGACCTCCGCGCGGCGGGAGATCCACATGGCCGCGCTGTAACGATCAGGTCCGACGATGACGCGAACGCCGGGGCATGACCTGGCCAGCAGGTACGGTTCGTCCCCCGCCTCGATCGGTCCGGCCAGCACGCGCTCTTCATTCGAGACTTCGAGAATGCCCGATCCCTCGCGCCGGTAGCCCCGGCTGAGAATGGCGACCTTATGACCGCGGTCGCGAAACTGCCCCGCGATGAAGGCGACGCACGGCGTCTTGCCCGTCCCGCCGACCGTCAGATTGCCGACGCTGATGACCGGCCGGTCGAGGCGACGCGCCGGCAGAATTCCGGATCGATACAGGAACAGGCGGGACTCGACCGCCAGTCGATAGATCTGTGCGGGAATGAAGGCGAGCGCGCGAATCAGAGGGGATTCGATCATGTCTCAGTGCGGGCCGATCAGATCGGCGATCAGATCGACCGTCAGGGAGGTCGCTCCGCGACTGGCTTCGACCGCGGTACTGGCATTCGTCCCGAGCCTCGTGGCCAGATTTTCATCCTCGAGAATCCCGGCCAGCGCGCCTGCCAGCTCCGGCGCGCCTCCGCTCTTCAGCTTGATCAGCGCGTCGCGACGCAGAAAATCTGCCGCGATATCGCGAAAGTTCTCCATGTGCGGGCCGACGACGATCGGGCGCGAATAGAGCGCCGGTTCGAGGATATTGTGTCCGCCCTTCGGGACGAGGCTTCCGCCGATGAAGACGGCCGATGCGAAGCGATAGACCGAGGCCAGTTCGCCGATCGAATCGAGCAGCACGACATCCGCCGTGGGCGCTTCGGTTCCGGCAGACCGCCGCGCGAAGCTCACGCCGCGACCTTCGAGCAGCCTCGCCACCGAATCGAACCGCTCGGGATGGCGCGGCGCCAGCAGCAGCCTCACCCGCCCGCTGCACCGGCGACACATCTCCCATGCATCGAGAACCGGTTCCTCCTCGCCTTCGGTCGTGCTGCCGGCGACTATCAGAGGCGATCCCGAAAGCGCGAACAGTTCATCGAGCCGGGCGGATTTCTCGTCCCCGCCGTCGCCCGCCTGCCGGCCGAGATCGTACTTCAGATTTCCGGTGACGACGACCCGGGAGGCATCAGCTCCGAGCGCGACAGCCCGTTCCAGATCCGTCCGGCTCTGCATGGCGAACCTGTCGACCAGCGCGTAGAGCCGGCTGACGAAGAACCTGAACTTCATCGATCTGGGAAACGACCGGTCCGATATCCTGCCGTTGGCGACGATGACGGCGACCCCTTCGGCCCGGCATTCGCTCAGGAAATTGAACCACAGCTCGGACTCCATCAGGACGACGATCCGCGGGCGGATCACACGCAAGGCGCGTCGGACCGCGAACCGCCAGTCGAAGGGAAAGTAACAGACCCCGTCGGCCTCTTTCAATTGCGCCTTCGCAACGGCCTGCCCCGTCGCTGTCGTCGTCGAAACGATCAGCCGGTGGCCGGGAAAACGCGCCTCGAGCTGACGGAGGAGGCTGCCGGCGGTCAGCGCCTCTCCGACCGAGACGGCGTGGATCCAGATCGCCGGCCGGCCGTCGTCTCCGACGGCGACCGGCAACCATCCAAACCGCTGCTTCAGATTGTCGATATATTTCTTCCTGGCGATCGCCTGAACGACGAACCAGGGCAGCAGAAAGAACGCTGCGAGCGAAAGAAGCAGGCTGTAGAGAAGCTGCATAGACGGACTATTTGGCGCGCTCCATGTAACGCCCCTCGACCGTATCGACGCGGATCTTGTCGCCTTCCTTGATGAAGGCAGGCACCTGGATCGTAATCCCGGTCTCGAGCTTGGCCGGCTTGCCGACATTGCTCACCGTCGCGCCCTTGACCTCAGGCTCGGTCTCGACCACCGTCAGATCGACTGTCGGCGGAATGTCGATGCCGATCGGCGATCCCTCGTAGAACTGAACATTGATCACCGTCTCCGGCAGCATGTACCCCGTCGCGTCGCCCAGGTCGTCCGCGCTCAGCTCGATCTGCTCGTAAGTCTCGGTGTTCATGAAATAGTAGGTGTTGCCGTCGTTGTAGAGGTAGGTCATCTCGTGATCCTCGAGAATGACGCGCTCGACATCGTCTGTCGAACGGAAACGGTGTTCGGTCGTCGACCCCGACCTGAGGTTGCGCATCTTGGTCTGAACCATCGCGCGCAGGTTGCCCGGCGTGTGATGATGAAATTCGACCACCCGGTGCGGCTGCCCGTTGTGCAGAATGACCATCCCCTTGCGTATCTGTGTCGCCTGAATTCCCATGAAACTGATCTCTCCTTGATTGCTCGATCGCGGCGCGTGATGCATTCTCACGGCCGGTCCAACTCGTGATAATAAAAAGAGGACAGCATAACGAATGAAGACGGGGCGGTCAAGGACGCTCGCCCGACGCTTCGGCGCCTGAAAACGTTAATGATCCGGGCTATTGACCGGCATCCGGGCGTGAGCTAGCATGCGCAGTGTTGTGGGACGTCTGCCAGGTTAGTGAACGGCGGCAATTCAATTTGAGCCAATTCATTTGAAAGGGAGACCAACGCACTTACCCGACGGCAAGCTGCTCGTCAACGTACGATGCACGATAGCCGCGGGGCTCAGGTCACCCACCTGTCAAGGGCAGGTTCAAATGAAGCCCCGTCACGGCCGCGCGGATGTTCCCACTCTCCTTTTTTAGCTTCATCCTTCGCATCAACGCCATCCGGCTTAGAAAGGCAATAACAGACAAATGATCAGAGTGCTGATGACGGGCGATCTGATGGCTCGCGCCGGTCGCCGGGTCATCGAAGAGAGGCTGCAGGATCTGCGCGCCGAACGCGAGATCGACTTCGTCGTCTCGAATGTCGAGAACGCGGCGGGCGGATTTTCGCTCACGCCGCGGATCGCCGCGGAGCTCTTCGCGGCGGGCGTCGATGTCATGACCAGCGGCAACCACATCTTCGACAAGAAGGAGATCATCGAATACATCGAGAGCGAGCCGCGGCTGCTGCGTCCGGCCAACTACGCCCCGGGAGTCCCCGGACGCGGACGCTGGACGGGCCGGATCAAGGGAGTTCAGGCGGCCGTGATCAACCTCCAGGGTCGGGTCTTCATGCCACCCTGCGACGATCCGTTCCGGGCGGCCGAGGCCCAGTTGAGCGGTCTCGACGGGACGACAAAAATCATACTCGTCGACATGCATGCCGAGACGACATCGGAAAAGATGGGGATCGGCCGGTATCTCGACGGGCGGGTCAGCGCGGTGGTCGGAACTCACACTCACGTGCAGACGGCAGATGAACAGATCCTGCCCGGCGGGACGGCTTACATGACCGATCTGGGCATGACAGGGCCGCACGACGGCGTGATCGGCATGCAGACCGAAATCGTCATCGAACGGTTCCTGCGCGGCATGGCGCTCAAGTTCGAGCCGAGCAGCGGCGCGATCCGGCTCAACGGCCTGATCATCGACATCGACGAAAACACCGGCCGCGCAGAGCGCGTCGAAAGGGTCTCGATCCCCCATTCCTGAAACCATGGCAGACATCGCAAACGTGGTCATCATCGGCGGCGGAGTCGTCGGGACGGCAATCGCGGCGGAGGTTTCGCGCCTGACCGACGATGTCTTCCTGCTCGAAAAGCTGCCGCGACCCGGCATGGCGACATCGACGCGCAACAGCGGAGTCATCCACGCCGGAATCTACTACCGCCCGGGATCGCTCAAGGCATTTCACTGCGTGCGCGGAGCGCGCCTGCTCTACGAATACTGCGCGCTCCACGGCATCCCGCACCGCCGGATCGGCAAGCTGATCACGGCCGAATCGGTCGATCAGATCGGGCAGCTCGAGGAGCTCAAGTCGCGCGGCGAGACCAACGGCGTCGAGGGGCTCGAGATCATCGACGCCGGGGCGATCCGGCGACTCGAGCCGAACGTCGTCTCCGCCCTCGCCATGCACTCGCCGAACACCGGGATCGTCGAACCGGAAGAGCTCGTCAAAGCTCTGGCGCGCGAGGCGAAGGAGAACGGCGCCTGGATCCTCACGGACACTCCGGTCATCGGCGCCGAGGTCCGTGACGGACTCGTCCTCCTGCGGACGCCGCGCGAGACCGTCTCCGCGAAGATCGTCATCAACGCCGCCGGACTCTACGCCGACGAGATCGCACGGATGTTCGGCTTCGACCGCTGGACCATCCACCCCTGCCGCGGCGAGTACGCCGAACTGCCCCCTTCGATGCGGGGCATCGTCAACCGCCTGATCTACCCGCTGCCGATGCCGTCAGGCCACGGCCTCGGCGTACACTTCACCATCAACATGGCCGGAACGGTCCTGCTCGGACCCAATGCGCGCTACGTCGGGAACAAGGAAGATTACGAATCGAATCCGACTCCGCTGAAGGACTTTTACGAAGCCGCGTCGGGAATGGTCAGGGGATTGAAACTCGAGGATCTGAGATCCAGCTATTCGGGCATCAGGCCCAGACTGCCGGCCGAGGACGATCCATCTTTCGCCGACTTCGTCATCGAACCCGATCCGCAATTCGATCAGGTGATCCATCTCATCGGGATCGAATCGCCCGGACTGACATCCGCAATCTCAATCG
>CALBSU010000666.1 GCA_937967285.1 uncultured Acidobacteriota bacterium | reverse complement strand
ATCGGACGTCTACGAAGAGGAGATCAACCCGTCCAATCCGCGCCAGTACAAATACGACGGCAAGTGGATGGACATGACCGTCAGGAAAGAGACGATACAGGTCGCCGGCGGCAAAACCACCGAGGTCGAACTCGAGTACACGAAGCACGGTCCGGTCGTGGCGAGAAAAGACGGCAAGGCATATTCGATGGCGATCCCCTACTACCGGGAAGTCGGCCTGACCGACCAGATCTATCAGATGTTCACGTCACGCAATCTGACCGAAATGAAGAAGGCTATCTCGCAATTGCAGTTGATGTCGCAGAACATCATGGTCGGAACCGTGGACGGTGACATCTATTATGTCCGCAACGGCCGAGTGCCTATCCGCCCCGAAGGTTGCGACCCGGGCCGTCCGATGCCCGGCAACTCGTCGAAATGCGAATGGAAGGGGCTGCATTCATTCGACGAACTGGTCCAGATCGCCAATCCTCCGCAGGGATACATGCAGAACAACAACATCTCGCCCTACGCGATGATGAAGGACAGTCCGCTGCGGGCCGAGAAGTACTCGAAACACCCATACATCTACAATGCCGAGAACGCAGAGCCGCATCAGCGCGGCGCCATGACGCTCGAGCAGCTTCACGCGGCAAAGAAGGTGACGGTCGAACAGATGATCGATTTCGCGTTCAGCCCCGAGATCTTCCGCGCCGCTGACTGGCAGACGCGGCTGAAGACCGCCTGGGAGGCATCATCCGACGGCCCGCGATCGGCCGATGCCTCACGTGTCGCCGAGCTCATACAGAAATGGAACCGGCGGAGCGACGCCGACTCGACCGGCGCGCTGGCCTTTTACGCCTTCAAGATGAATCTTGGATCGCCGGCGCTCAGCCGCTCGGTCGAGGTCCCTGAATCACTCCGCAACGATCAGCTGATCAAGGCGCTGGACGGCGCGGCGGATTGGCTGAAGAAGAATTTCGGCTCGCTCGAAGTTCCCTACGGACGCTACTTCCGCGTCGGGCGGGAAGGCGGGAAGACCTATCCGGTTGCGGGCGGCACGGTCGCCGAAGCCGGCATGGCGACTCCGCGAGCGATCAGCTACGGGAAGGTCGGCAACGAGATGGTCGGACGCGGAGGCCAGACCTCGACCCAGGTCGTGATTCTGACGAAGACGCCGAAGTCGTTCGCCATCCTTCCTCTCGGGGAGAGCGATCACAAGGAGTCCGGCCACTGGGACGATCAGGCCGAGAAGCTCTTCAGCAGAAGCCGCATGAAATCGACCTTCTTCCTCGACCGCGCAGGTCTGGAGAAGAATGTGACCGCACGGAAGACTCTCAACCGGGCGGCGATGCAATAAGATCAGTCAGGTCCAGCTAAACGGCACGGGACGCCGGTTGAAATAGCCGGCGTCCCGTAGTCTAATGCCTCTCAGCCAGCATCTCCCGGCCGATCCCCCTCAGGAACAAGAGTTATGCGTTACGTTCCGACAGCCGTATCAAGCATCGTTCGGATTTCGATTCTGATTCTGGTCGTAGTGTGTGTGTCCGGCGAACGGACGGATCGCAAGGCGCGCGCGGAGTCCACTGTACCGCCACCTCCGCAGACTTTATCCAGCCGTTTCGGCGTCTACAACTGGAACGTCAATACGACAAATTTTCCCGATGACGGATCTACCGACCGGCTCAACTGGGGAGCCGACAGGGTCGCCGCAACCGGCACTCGAACGATCCGCATCGCTTTGCCGGCCACGGACATCTACCGTGTTTTGCCTGATGGAGTGACCGATCTGGTCGAGATCGCGCGAAGTCCGGCATTCGACAGGCTGCTGCGTGATTCGCGTTTCGATACTATTTTATTGACGGCATACACTCTCGGCGACATGTCCGATAACTGGAGCGACGGTTTCAGCCCCTTGGAATATGCGGCCGAACGCGGCGAATTCCGGCGGCTTGGAGAATACCTGCTGAGTGAGCCCGCATTCGCCGGAAAAACGTTTATCCTTCTCAACTGGGAGGGAGATAACGCGATTTATTACTACGCCAATAAGCGTTCGATCTGGGATGCCTATGTTGAATGGATCCGTTCGCGCGCCGAAGGCATCGCGCTGGCTCGCGGGGCGCATCCGTCGAGCGCGGCGCGGATCTATTCCGGGCTCGAGTTCAACACACTGACGAGTTTCAGATCCGGCATGCCGTGCGGAACTCCGGTCGCCGATCCGCTGAGGGAGGATCCGCTCGCCAACCGGTGCGTCATCGACTACGTCGCGCCGCGAGTCGGGGTCGATTACTACTCGTATTCGGCCTGGCGGAGTCTGGACGTCAAGCTCGACTCG
>CALBSU010000665.1 GCA_937967285.1 uncultured Acidobacteriota bacterium | reverse complement strand
CGCCCGCTGCCGCGGGCTCAGAACAGGCTGAGCAGTTACTTCTACTTTCTACTTTCTACTTTTTACTTTTTACTGATTCACATATCTTCGATTCTCAACTGAGTATCGGCCATCTTCCACGCTTTTCTGAATCGTTCCTCGACGTCCCTGGCTTCGGAAGTCTTGCCCTGTTTTTTGAGGCTTTCGGCGAGACCGAAGAGCGAGCGTCCGCTGCCGGGATTGATCTCCAGATCGCGCCTGAAGACGCGCTCGGCCTCGGCGGCCTTTCCGTCGAGCAGCAGCGCGGCGCCGAGCGATTCGCGAACCGGGTAGTACCATCCGGGAGGCTCGTCGTAATTGAGCGCATCGAGGGCGGCGACGGCCTTGTAGAAGGATTCCACCTCACGGGCGCGTTCGCCGCGGGCTCGATGGATCCGCGCATCGAGGATGTGATCGGCGATGGCGAGGACAGAGCTCGCCGTGTTGAGGCCGAAAGGCGTCTCTCCCGGCATCCCGCGCGAGATATCGCGAAAGTTCTTCTGCTCGCTTTCAGCCTCGGCGATTCGTCCGAGAGCGGCCAGGGCCACGCCTCGCGCATAATGGTGGATCGCGCGAGTGACGGGCATCTCGGCGCCGGGTTCAGGGTGTTTCAGAATCCCCTCCCACCTGTTGAATCGAAGCTGGACGAAGAGGACCGAGGGCAGAAACCCTTCGAGCATCGGCATCTCACCGATGTGGCCTCGAACATTGTCTGCCAGCCGCGCGGCCGACTCGGACGCCTTCGCGAAGTTGCCCGCGCGATTGTAGGATTCGACCAGGAAATGCAGGTTATGGCTGTAATACATCGCCGGGTACATTCCCGTCACGCCGGTCCGGCGGATGTACTCTAGATCGACCTCCGCGGCTGCCTCGTTGGCTTTCGCTGAGGCCTCGTAATCGCCTGTTCTGATGTAGATATGCGACGGCATATGCACGAGGTGGCCAGAAGCCGGAGCCAGTCCCGCAAGCCGCTCGGCGCTCCTGATCGCCCTTCCGGGATTTGTCGATGCCTCGACGGCGTGAATGTAGAGGTGGTTCGCCCCGAGATGGTTCGGATGGCGTTTGAGCGTCTCCTCGAGCACGCTGACTATCTGCCCGGTATACTCTGTCGGCTTGCCGTCCCTTGTCCACAGCTGCCACGGCGTCAGGTTCATCAGGCTGTCGGCATACAGAGTTCCCGCGTCCGGATCCTCAGGGTATTTGCGATAAATCGCGCCCATCGCATCCTTGTAATCGACGGCGCCCTGTTTGAGGTCGTTCTTATTCGAGAACCTCTTCCACAGGGCTTCGATGTAGTCGCGCTCCTTCGCCGACGCTTTCGCGGACAGCCCGCGGGCGGTCTCCAAGGCACGGATCGCCGCATCGAGCCTCGACTGATCGATCTGCGGCTCGTTGTAATTCGGTCCGACGGCCAGGGCGATTCCCCAGTAAGCCATGGCCAGATCGGGATCGAGCACGGCCGCGCGCTCGAACGACCTCCGCGCCTCGTCGTGGTTGAAACCGTAGATGAAGGCCAGACCCTGGTCGAAGAATTTCTGGGCCTCCTGATTCTTGGTGCTCACTCTGTGATGAAGGCGGCCCGCGCCCGGAATCAGCTCTGCTGGTTTCTCCGCCGAACCGCCATGCTGATGCTGGGCCTGCGCCCCGACCAGGAACATGATCAGCATGATCACGATCGCCACCGGTTTCAGTATCTTTCCTGACATCTTTCCCTCCTCAATATTTTCAGGCATTATTTGTACCTGACCTGTTATCGGTATCATATTCCCCGAACGGCGTGCAGATTATCGCGATGAGCATATTAAAATATTCAATCTGAGCTGAAATTTGAATAAATTTTTTCTGAAACGGGATGTTCCTGATTACGTGAGAGACCGGGTTTGCACTCTTTCTACTTTTTACTTTCTACTTTCTACTTTCTTTTAACCGGGAGTCATTGAGATAGCACACATCGAGGGAAAAACCGCGGGCCTCAAGGCCAACCAGTTGAAGCGGCTGGAGAAGCTCTACCAGCGCCGGATACCGCCGGCCGAGATCGTCAACCCGGAGTTCGCCCGGCAGTTGACAGAGATCTCGCACGAGATCGGGCGTCAGGTGGGAGTTCTGATCGATCGCAAAGGTCATGTCGAGCACGTCATCGTCGGTGATGCGACGAAGATAGTGCTGCCGGCGCTCGACCGGTCGCGTCTGGGGCATTCTAGATTCAACGGATTGCGGTGTCTGCACACGCATCTGCGGGGAGAACCGGGACTGACGCATGACGACCTGACCGACCTGGCGCTGCTGAGGCTGGATCTGATGGCTGCAATCGACGTCGATCCGAAGTCGGGGCTCCCGGGTCCGGTTCGGGCGGCGCACCTGCTGCCGAAGACGCAAAGCAGCCGGCCGCAGGCGGAGGACTCGCCGGTCGCCGGCGAATCGGATGTCTATCAGATTCTCGAACCGCGGCTGGCCGGGCAGCTCGATGTCGATTTTCTGGAACTGATCGAATCTCTCGAGGCCGAGATGGCGCGGAACCGCGGGACGCGGAAGGCGTCGGACACGCGCGACCGTGCGATCCTGGTCAGCGTGACGACCGAATCGGTCTCGGAAGCGCGCGACTCCCTCGACGAATTGCGGGAGCTGGCGGTCTCGGGCGGGCTGGTGGTTCTGGACGAGATAATTCAGCGCCGTCAGAAGCTGGACCCGAAGACGCTGGTCGGCAAAGGCAAGCTCGACGACATCATCATCCGCAGCCTGCAGATCGGTTGCGACATGATCGTCTTCGATCGCGAACTGACGCCGTCGCAGGTGCGCGCCATCGCCAGCGCGACCGATCTGAAGATAGTCGATCGTTCGCAGCTCATCCTCGATATCTTCGCTCAGCGCGCGCAGACCAGCGAGGGACGAATTCAGGTCGAACTGGCCCAGTTGAAATATCTGCTGCCGAGGTTGTCGGGAAGCGGGACTGAGATGTCGAGGCTGATGGGCGGCATCGGTGGGCGCGGCCCCGGTGAGACCAAGCTCGAGATCGACCGGCGGCGCGTCCGCGACCGGATCGCCCTGCTCGAAGAGAAGCTCAGGCAGGTCCGCGTCAGCCGAGAGCAGCGCAGACGGCTGAGGCTGCGCCGCGAAATGCCGATCGTTTCGATCGTCGGCTACACCAACGCCGGCAAGAGCACGCTCCTCAACGCACTGACCCAGAGTCAGGTGACGGCCGAACAGAAGATGTTCGCCACCCTCGATCCGACCAGCCGCCGCCTGCGACTGCCGCAGGATCAGGAGATCATCATCAACGACACGGTGGGTTTCATCCGCGATCTGCCGAAAGATCTGCTGACGGCCTTCAAGGCGACGCTCGAGGAGATGGAGCAGTCTGACCTGCTGATCCATCTGGTCGACGCATCGAACTCGCAGATCGAGAGCCACATCACTTCGGTGCTGCGGATCCTCGGCGAGCTGGGCCTCGACAGCATCCCCAGGCTGACCGTC
>CALBSU010000664.1 GCA_937967285.1 uncultured Acidobacteriota bacterium | reverse complement strand
TTCTTCGCTTCGTCTTCGGTTCTGAACGGCACGCGATTCCGCTCGGATACCCGGTTGAAATCCGGGCAGTCCGAGCGGTGATAGATGCCTGAGTTGCGATTACCGATTATCCTGATCCCGGAGGGGACCGCCTGTGGAGCATTCTCTCCGCGCTTTCGTTCACGGAACTCCCACGGCGGAGTCGGATTCCGGTACTGCCATAATCCGCGTCTCTCAGCGCGGGCATCGCGTTCCAGATTGTCAAGAAGCTGTCTCTCCGGTGGCGGGATATCCCTCTCGAAGGCTCTGTAAAACCAGGCCATTCCGTCCCGGACCTGCTGGCTGTTGACGTCGGTCTCATCGACGATCACCTTCGCCAGCGCGCGATCGTACTTATCGGTTGCCATTTTGAGCACCAGCACCTCACGGCCGAAGACCATACCGGCCAGATTCTTCCGCGAGGCCTGCCCGAAATCCTGGCCGGCCTCGGGCGCGTCTATGCCGATCAGCCGTATCTTGTGCTCGCGATACTCGCGGTCGATCACCGTCAGCGTATCTCCATCGCTGACGCCGACCACACGTCCGTAGAACGACCTGATCTGAGCCGCCGAAATCGATTGAAGCAGAAGTGTGACGATGATGATTGACAGGATACCGCGACGCCGGGTGGCTTCGAGCGAGCGTATTCTCTGCATATCGGTCTTTTCCTCCACGAGTTGAAATTTACGCCCGCTTATTCAGTTTTAACTCTTATCTGATAGTCCGCCGCGTCACTTGAGGTTAGATACATATTAATGATGTTGAAGGTCGTATTTCAAGCGGAATGGATGTGACCCGGTAGTTGCAGGCTCCAGCGAAACGACGTATCTTATCCGGAACAATTCAGCTGGGGGATCGGTAAATAACATTATGACAACAGAGCAAATCGATCAAACGACATCCGGCAGGCCGCTCAGGCTGTGGCCCGGGATTGTGGCGGCGGCGCTGATGGTGATTCTCTGGACGGCTCTGCCGCGCGTCTTTCCGGAAACCTCGGGTCTGGAGATGGTCGCGATGGCACTGTGCGGCCTGATCATCCTGGCCTGGTGGCTCTTCTTCAGCCGCGCTCCGTGGATCGAACGCCTCGGCGCTCTCGCGGTGATGGCCGCGGCTCTCTTCGTCGTCTCGTTCCTGATTCACAGATCTGTATCGAATGGAATGATGGGGTTCATGCTGCCGATCTACGGCATTCCGCTCGCGGCATTGGCTCTGGTCCTTGCGGTCTCTGCAGGACGCAATCTTTCGACCATGGCCAGACGCGCCGCGATCGCCGTTTCGATCCTGATTGCCGCCGGATTCTTCACGCTGATCAGGACCGGAGGGCTCAGCGGAGACGGGCGTCCCGACCTGCACTGGCGCTGGACGCCGACCCCCGAGGAAGTGTTGCTCTCGCAGGTTGCGGATCAAAGCGACCCGGTCGTGCCGACTCCCGAGGTTTCTCCGACGCCGATCGCCGATCGACCCGCGGACGTGAAGGCGACTCCGGAACCCACGCCCGAAGCCGTCAAGATCCCGGACTGGTCCGGCTTCCGCGGTTCCGGGCGCAACAGCATCGTTCGGGGCTTGCAGATCGAAACGGACTGGTCGAAATCGAAACCGGTCGAGATCTGGCGACATCCGATCGGTCCGGGCTGGTCGTCGTTCGCAGTTCACGGCGATAACATCTACACACAGGAACAGCGCGGGGAAGACGAACTCGTCACCTGCTACAGTCTGAGCACCGGCGCCCCCGTCTGGATCCACCGCGATCGCGCGCGGTTCTGGGAATCGAACGCCGGCGCCGGTCCGCGCGGCACGCCGACTTACAGCAGAGGCCGCATCTACTCGATGGGCGCAACCGGCATTCTCAACGCCCTGGATGCGCGCACCGGCAAAGTCGTCTGGACGCGCAACGCGACCTCCGACACCAAATCGACCATTCCGGACTGGGGGATTTCCAGCTCGCCGCTCATCGCCGGAGACAAGGTTATCGTCGCCACTGCCGGAGTCCTCGCCGCATACGACGCTGCGACCGGCAAGTTGAGCTGGACCGGGCCGGCGGGCGGCTATGGTTACAGTTCGCCTCAACTGGCCAGGATCGGAGGCGTCGCTCAGGTCATCCTGCTCAACGGAGAGGGCGCCATCAGCCTCGACCCCGCCGACGGCAAACTGCTCTGGAAACACGATTGGAAGAGTGACGGCATCGTTCAGCCGGCCGTCATCGCCGGCGCCGATATTCTGATCGGCAGCGGCTCGGGAATGGGAAGCATCGAATCGGGCATTCGCCGTATCCGCGTCGCACGGGGCGATGAGGGCTGGAACGTCGAGGATCGCTGGACAACCAAAGGACTAAAACCGTACTTCAACGATTTCGTAGTCCATAAGAACAATGCTTTCGGTTTCGATGGAAGCATCCTCGCCTGCATCGACCTCGGAGACGGGCAGCGCAAGTGGAAGGGTGGAAGATACGGACACGGCCAGATGGTTGTGCTGAGCGACCAGGACCTGCTGCTCGTACTTTCGGAAGAGGGGGAACTGGCTCTGGTCTCGGCCGCGCCCGATAAGTTCACTGAACTCGCCCGAGTGCCGGGCATCGAAGGGAAGACCTGGAACCACCC
>CALBSU010000663.1 GCA_937967285.1 uncultured Acidobacteriota bacterium | reverse complement strand
CACGGCAACGATGTAGCCGCGGAAGCCCGGATCGAAGTCCGAGGTCAGGAACGAACCGGTCTGGTTCGCCGTCAGACAGACATAAGCGTCGGCAACCGTGCAGCTGTTCGCCACGAAGAAGAGGTGGACGAAGATCGCGCTGAAGTCGCTCGTGTTGGTGATGTTGATCCGGGTGTTGTCGGTGTTGCTCGCCGTCGCGCTCGAAGTGTAGAAGTTGTAGATCAGGACCGAGCCGGCCTTCTGATCGCTGACCTGCGAGCTGGCCGGGAACGGCGCGCCCGGATCGGCAGCCAGAGCAGACATCGACATCATCGCAACCGCGAAGATCGCCAGCATCGTGAGTTTGAGTGAGGTACGCATCGTAGAGTGTTCTCCTTATTGAAATTGCAGGAATATTTCGGCAGCGTCATCACAGGGATGCGCACATTCGAGGGTTTTCCGACCGGAAAATGTACCGGGAATCAGAAATGGAATCCGAATGCGGATGTGAAGTTCGCACCGAAATTTCGGTTTAAGTCATCAGCGGATCAAGGGAACCGAAGCATTCGCGGCCAAAAGACTGCGGTAAGTTAATGCCTGAGGGACCCAGTGAGAGATCCAGCCGGTGATTCAACGTCAGGCTTTCTTTGGGATGCTTGCCAGTGTGAGGAAAGCCCAACGGGAATGGTTTATACCATCATGACATTCGACATGGCAACACTTTTTTTCGCGAGAGGAAGATATTAATTTTTAGCCGCTCAGGGTATTGATTAAGTTTCCAGTGTCCAGTTGCCAGTGAGTGTAAAAGTAAAAGACTGGGATAAAGGCTGGACACTGGAAACTTCATAGCGAGTGAGCTCAATCGCCGATGCAGAAGAGGTGAGTCTTGCTGCGCAGGTAGAGGCGTCCGTCGAGTGCGACGGGAGAGGCGACGAACATCTGATCCTCGAGCGTGTTGGATGCGAGTTGTTCGAACTTCTCGCCCATCTTGATGATCGAGACGACGCCGCTTTCACTGGCGATATAGAGTTTTCCGTCGACGCCGAGCGGAGAGGCCTTGTAGCTGTCCGGCGGCATGATGCGCTGCTGCTGGTAGTAGGGTTCGCCCGTTTCGGCGTTGTAGCAGCTGAGCGTTCCGTTGTCGGACAGGACGTAGTATTTGCCGTCGTGGAGGACCGGCGACGGGGTGTAGGCGGTTCCGCGGGTATGGCTCCAGAGGACGGCGTCGGAATCTGTCAGGTCATTGGCGCCGCCGAGCCGGATCGACATGAGACGGGGATTGCGGTGACCGCTCATGACGATGACGCTATCTTTATACTGCAGCGGAATCGGGATGACGTTCGAGCCGAGCCCGGCGCATTCCCAGACGACCTTCCCGTTCGACGGTTCGTAGGCGCGGACCTTGTTCGAGGCCGCGATGATGATCTGTTTCTGTCCCTTGTGATCGACGACGTAGGGCATCGACCATGAACTGGCCTCGTCGCGCGAGCTGCGCCAGACCTCTTTGCCGTCCCGCTTGTCGAGGGCGAGGACGAACGAATCTCCCTCCTGATCATAGGTGTGGATGAGGAGATTTTCGTGGAGGATCGGCGCCGAGCCTTCGCCGAACTGGAGGCGCATGCGCAGTTTGACGCCCGGATCCTTCTGCCAGATCAGTTTTCCGGACAGGTCGTAACAGAAGATGCCGCGGGAGCCGAATGAGACATAGAGATTTTTTCCGTCGGTGACCGGGGAGTTCGAGGCGAAGCTGCCGTAGGTCTGGTGATAGCCTTCATGCGGAGTGGCCGTTGTGGCGGTCCGTTCCCAGACGGTCTTACCCGTCCGGCGGTCGATGGCCATGACGACGAATTTATGTTCGATGCCGGCTCCGGCGCCTCCGCCGGGACCGCCGCGACGGCCGCCGCCCTGCGATACGGTCTGTGCCGGAGGGGCTGCCTCAGCGGTCGGGATGGCGGTGGTCAGAAACATCGTATCGCCCCAGATGACCGGCGTCGAAAACCCGCGTCCGGGGATGGCTGCCTTCCATTTGATATTGCTGGCATCGCTCCATCTGGTCGGGGCTGTGCCGTGAGCCATTCCGGTCAGATTCGGCCCGCGCCAGGTGGGCCAGTGATTGGAATCCGCTTCGACGACGGCCAGAGCGGCCCCCAGAAGCATGGTCGCGGCAATGGCAATCAAATATTTTCTCATCTCGTCTCCTCTTTTCTGATCTCGATCGATGGCGGACCGCTGCCCGCACCAGGCCGATGGTTTCAGGATATGCGCGGATATACTGAAGACAAGGATAAACGGGACCGCGGTTTCAGAAAAGTGGACGGGCGCCTCGCAGTTTACGGATCTCTGCGAGGCGCCGGCGGGATCAGAAGAGATTCTTCCTGATCGTGAGGGGTATTTTTGGAGCCGGTGAAATTTTCGGCTTTTCAACCGGTTTCTTATCCTTCGGAGGCGGATCGGTCTTCGGCCTGACGGTGATCTTCGGTGCGATGACCGGAGATTTGGGCGCCGGCCGGGCATCCTTCGACTTCGAATCGACCTTCGGGAGACCCGGAATCTTCGGGGCGATCACGGTCCCCTTCGATTTTTCGGGAACGGCTTTGAGAGGCGGCTCGATGACGTTTTTGCCTGGCTTGACGGCCGGCGACTTGATGGCCGGGATCGCTTTGACCGGCGCGATCTTTCTGTCGTCATCCGACTTCCGGAAAGGACTGACGATCCTGTCGACTATTCTTTTCCTGAGTTCCTCGGCCGCGTCGACTGGAACGAACTTTTCGACATCGCGCGAGAGCCCGGCGAAGTGGAGCACCGCCGCCGCCGCGGTCAGTTTCGGATCGTAAGTCCGCGCGTCGTCTTCGTAGCCCTTACCGGCCTTCCTGTACTGCTCTCCGTCGGGTCCGCCGACCTCGTCGCCCTTCTTGCGATAGAGGGCCGAGAGAGCCAGGTTATCGGCGGCGACGTCCTTTTTGCTCTTCGTCCTGGAGCGGTAGGAGGTCGCGACCTGATACTGTCGGATGGCATCATCTGTCCGTCCCTGCGTATGGAAGCAGAAAGCCAGTTCGCGCTGCGCTTCGTAATAATCGGGCCGCAGTTCGATCGCCTTGCGGAACTGCGGGAC
>CALBSU010000662.1 GCA_937967285.1 uncultured Acidobacteriota bacterium | reverse complement strand
GGAAGCCGCTGTAATCTCCGCCGTCGGTCGGCGCCTGATGCAGCGGCATGACATACGGAAACGAGATGTTCCACAGATTGTCGAGCCTGACCAGCGTCTCGCTCAGCACCTCCGCCAGATCATGCACTTCGCCGTCGCTCAGATCCGAAAGCGCCGGATGAGTCCTCTTCGGCGCGACGAAGACCTCGTACGCATAGCGCGCGAAGTACGGCAGAAAAGCGATCGCCGTCTCGTTCTCGCAGATGATCCGCCGCCCGTCCCGCTGCTCCGATTCGATGATATCGCGGAAGAGCGGCCGCCCGTTCTCGCGCAGGTATCGTTCGGATACTCTCGCCTCGTTCTCGATCGTCTTGAAGACGAAGTTCGTCGCGTAGATCTGGCAGTGCGGATGCGGATTCGAGACGCCGACGACCTCGCCCTTGTTTTCGAAGAAGAGCACGTGATCGATTCCGGGTCGGTTCCCAAGGTCGACGTATTGCTGCTGCCAGCAGGCGAGCAGGTTCTCGACTTCGACCGTATCGAGCTCGGCCAGCGTCAGATCGTGCCGCGGAGTGTAGCAGACCACGCGCGCGATACCCTGAGCCGGCCGGTTGCGATAGATCCCGGGCGCCGGTTCCAGATCCTCCGGCGCGTCCTCTCCGACGCACGGATGATCGTTGTCGAAGACGTAGACGCCCGAATAGTTCGGATTGACCTTGCCGCTGACGCGGCTGTTGCCCGGGCAGAGATAGCAGTCATCGACGTAATGGGGGATCGCTTCGGCCGCGCTCTCAACCGTTCCGCCGATCCACGGCCGGTTCTGCCGGTGCGCCGCAACGATCACCCACTCCTCGCGCAGCGGATGCCAGCGCTCTTCCCATGATCCTTTAACTTTATCCACTAGATCCACCTTCTCACGCGCCGGCAATACTCCTCGTATGCTTCTCCGAAGGCTTCCCGCAGATAACGCTCCTCGCGCCGAATGACGTATCTTTCAAGTATCGCGGCAGCAATCGGCAGCATCAGCAGAGGCCAGAGCAGGTTCATCAGCAGCGCCAGGCCGACATAAAAAGACGTCATCCCGACGTACATCGGATTCCGTGTGAACCTGTACGGGCCGTTCGATACGATCTCGCTCGCGGGCTGCGTGGGATAGATCCCCGTTTTCCGGCTTCTGAAGATGGCCAGCGCGGCGATCACTATCGCCATCGCCAACCCGATCAGCAGCCAGCCGAGAATCGTCATTATCACATGCCTTCCGCCGCTCAGTATCGGCCACGGCCAGACCCTGTCGATCAGCCAGCCGATCACGTATCCGATCACATAGATCAGCAGTGGAGGGAAGCGCACTCCGGGAGATTTCATTTGATCGCCTCCTTCTCGAAGTCCGAGTCGCTGACCCATCCGGTCGGGATCTTCTCTCCGCGCATGAATCGCTCATAGAAACCTCGCTGCCCCGGATTGGCGTACGGGTAGCGATCGAAGACATCTCCCCGACCGAACATCCGCGGATCGCTCTGCGATTTCAGTTCCCGAATCATGCGGCCGGATATTTCGCGCATCGTCCGCCGATGCTTCGGATCACCGGCCAGGTTCATCAGGCAGTCGGGATCGGCCGACAGATCGTAGAGCTCCTCAGCCGGGCGCCTGCCGAACGAGAGTTGCCAGAAGCCGATCTCCTCGCCGTCGCGCCTCTTCCGCAGGATCTCGGTCTTCGTCGCGCCGCCGTCGCAGTTCAGATATCCCGTCTCGGGATTGCCCGCCGGCCAGCGGGCAGTCTCGTAATTCCGAATGTAGAGCATATCTTTGGCGATGATCCCGCGGATCGGATAACCCGCATCGTTCGGGCGTCCGATGTCGTGGCGCTCCTTGCCGATCAGCACGTGATCGCGTCGCGGTTCGATCATTCCGCCGCGGGGCGAGCTGAGCATACCCGCCAGACTTTTCCCCGTCGCCGGCTGCATTCCGGTTTCGTTCCACTTCAGTCCGGCCAGCTCAACGATCGTCGGAGCCAGATCCGCGAAGCTGACGTAATCGTCGATCACGCGCCCCGGATTCACGATCCCGCGCTTCCACATCACGGCCAGCGGCACGTGGTTCGAGAATTCGTAAGCCTGCCCCTTGACGCGCGGAAACGGCATCCCGTGATCTGAGGTCACGATGACGATCGTGTTTTCAAGCAGCCCGCGCTTCTCGAGCGTCTCAAGCATGCGCCCCAGGTGGCTGTCGAAATGCTCGACCTCCATCGCGTAATCGAGCATGTCGTTTCTGATCGTCTCGTTGTCAGGCCAGTATCGGGGTACCCGGTCGATGTCGCTCAGCCGCTTGCCGCCCTTCGCGACGCCGGAACCGTATTCGTAACCGCGGTGCGGTTCGAGCGCGCCGTACCAGAAACTCCACGGCCCGTCCTTCGGCGCGGCGTCCAGAAAATCCTCGAAATTCGCTGCGTAATCGTTCGCGTCGATGCCGTCTGCCGGAGGCTTCGCCTTGCGCGAATTGAACGGCCGCCCCGCCATCTGTCGCGGCTTGCCGGCGGAATCGCTGGCCACCCCCGGCGCCCAGCCCTTCGCAGTCAGCCCGGCGAAATATCCATGCTCGCCCAGCGCCTCGGCCCAGGTTTTGAATTTGGCGGGAAAATACGGGATATGATTGGCCGCCTCTTCGAGCTGCCACGAATTACGGCCCGTCAGGATGATCGCACGCGACGGCGCGCACTTCGCGTTCGGAGTGTAGGCGCGTTTGAAGAGCAGCCCCTCGCGCGCCACGCGGTCGAAGGCCGGCGTCCTGACCCACTTCGATCCGTACGCGCCGGCATGCCCGAACGACCAGTCGTCGGCGATCGCAAAGAGGATGTTCGGCCCCTTCGCGGTCCTTGTCGCGGCCTGATCGGGTTTTGTCGTCATGAACGCCGCCAGAAGAATCAGGGAAGCGGCCACCCATCGTTGCATCATTAATATAGTCTTCCGTTATCGCGACCGCCTCGGGCTCAGGAGATCGTCTGACCGGCCTCGGTCGTATCTACTGAGCCCGAAGAGGAAAAGGGAAATTTCGACAGGATTAACAGGATTTGTCAGGATTTACAGGATTGATTCCGGGTTATGAAGTGCCTCTT